>CAZUKT010000064.1:0-13048 GCA_964620975.1 uncultured Rubrivivax sp.
TGCCTGTCCGCCGGCATGAACGACTTTGTGCCCAAGCCGGTGGACCCCAAGGTGCTGTACGCCAGCCTGCTGCGCTGGCTGCCCCGGCGCAAGGCGCCCGCAAGCAGCGCGCTGGATGCACAGGCCGATGCACAGGCCGCCCAGGCGCAGCCCTGTGCGGTTGACGACCGGCAGGCCCCGGACCTGGCCGCGCAAGCCGACCTGCACGCCTGGCTCGCCGGCGTGCCGGGGCTGGATGCGTCGCGTGGCCTGGTCCCGCTGCGCGGCGAAGTGCCCGCTTACCTGCATTTGCTGCACCGCCTGGTGGCCACGCACGCGCAAGACGCCGAGTTGCTGAGCGCGCATGTGGCCGCCAAACGCTGGGGTGAAGCCCAGCACCTGGCGCACCGGATCAAGGGCGCCGCCGGTGCGCTGGGCGCCACGGCACTGCAGCAGGCGGCCGCAGCACTGGAACACGCCCTGCGCAATCAAGACGGCACCGAGACCCTGGGCGCGCTGTGCCAGGCCCTGCGCCACGAAGGCGAAGCGCTCTTTGCCGCCCTGACCGGCATGCCAAGCGCACTGCAACTGCCGCCAGCCATGCCGGGCCCAGCGCCCGGCACGCTGGCAGACGACACCGCCATGCACGCCGCGCTGAAGCGGCTGGACGCGCTCATTGCCAGTGACGACACCGCTGCCGTTGATCTGTTTGATGCCCTGCGCGAGCCGATCACAGCCATCATCGGCGCCGCCGCCGTGACGCTGGGGCGCCAGTTGCAGGACTACGACTTTGCTGCGGCACTGGCAAGCCTGCGGCCGGCGCTGGCCGCCGCCGCCCAAGCCGTGCCCGCAACCCGCCCAGCGCCGGCGCCGGTGCCAGAGCCCGCTGCAGAACCCGCCCCCCAACAGATCACGCCGCCCGACGCCGTGCATTGAGCACCGGCCGGGCCCGCAGCAAGGTTTCAGTTTGGCCCCGGCCGGCCGATGAAACCTGCCATGGACTCGGTCATGCTCAGACCTGCGGAGGCGGCCGCCGTGCCCAAGGCGCAGTTGGCCTGCACGCGCGACGGCCCACCCGGCCGTGAAACCAGTCCGCCGGACCGTGAAGCTTTCCTGCAAGAGTTGGAGGCCGCGATGGCCTCGGCACGCGCACAGGGGCGGCCTTTTGCCGTGCTGGCCGTGGCACGGCAGCCGGCGGTGCCCACCGACACCGACATTGACACTGTCAACGCGCCCGAAACCACCACCGCGCTCGACTGGGTGCTGGGTGCGCGGCTTGGCAATGCCTGCGCCGCGACCGAAGTCCTCGCCTGCCTGGGCCCTGGCCTGTGGGCCGTGCGCATGGCGCTGGCCGAACCCGCTTGCCGCCTTGGCCCAACCACGCTGCAGCAACGCGCACTGGCCTTGCAGGCTGAACTGCAAGCCAACCTGTGGCTGGGCGGCCAATGGCTGCAACCGCTGGTGAACCTGGGGCTGGCCATGTTCCCTGGCGACGCCACCGACCGCCGCGCCCTGCTGCGCGCAGCACAAGCCGCTGCGGCTGGCGCAAGCGCGCAGGGCGGCATCCGCTTTCATGGTGAGGCCGACAACGCGCCCGTGCTCCGCCAGTGGCAACTGGGTCAGGCCCTGCGGCACGCCCTGGCGCGCGATGAGTTGCGGCTGGAGTACCAACCCCAGCTCAGCCTCGACTCGGGCCAGATCGTGGGCGTGGAGGCCCTGTTGCGCTGGCAGACCAACGACTTTGGCGCCGTGCCACCGGCCGAGTTCGTACCCTTGGCCGAGCGCCTGGGGCTCATGGACGACATCGGCCAATGGTGCCTGCGCCAGGCCTGCCAGCAGGTGATGGCGTGGCAACAGGCCGGGCTGCCGCGCCTGCGCGTGAGCGTCAACATCTCCCCGGTGCAATGGCGCCAGGCCGACCTGGCGCAGCAAGTGCAGCGTGTGCTCATCGAAACCGGCGCAGACCCGGCCAACCTCGCCATCGAGCTGAGTGAAGACAGCGTCATGGCCGACGTGGCGCGCAGCACCCAGACGCTGCGTGAACTGAAGGCCCTGGACATCGAAATTGCGATCGACGACTTCGGCACCGGATCGTCCGGCCTGGGCGCGCTGCAGCGCCTGCCTGTAGATGTGATCAAGGTGGACCGCAGTTTTGTGCAGGACGTGACCGCGTCGCCCGAGAGCGTGTCGGTCACGCGGGCCATCATCACCATGGCCCACGGCATGCAGTTGCGCGTGCTGGCCGAAGGCGTTGAAACCGAAGGCCAACTCGGCCTGCTGGCGGCCAACGGCTGCGACCTGGTGCAGGGCAACTGGTTGAGCCCGCCGGTGTCGCCCGAGCAGATGGCCACGCTGCTGCGCGAAGCCACCATGCTGCCCGCGCGCTTTCTGAGGCGCCGCGAACAACAGCGCACGCTGCTGCTGGTGGACGACGAAGAAAACATCCTGGCCGCACTCAAACGGCTGCTGCGGCGCGACGGCTACCGCATCGTTACCGCCCACAGTGGCGACGAGGCCCTGCAACGCCTGGCCGAGGAGCGCGTGGGCGTGATCGTGTCCGACCAGCGCATGCCCGGCATGAGTGGCGTGGAGTTCTTGCGCCGCGCCAAGGTGCTGTATCCGGACACAGTGCGCATGACGCTGTCGGGCTTTACCGACCTGCAATCCATCATCGACGCTGTCAACGAAGGCGCCATCTACAAGTTCTTGACCAAGCCCTGGGACGACGAGCTGCTGCGCCAACACGTGCTGGAGGCTTTCAGGCAAAAGGAACTGGACGACGAGAACAAGCGCTTGTCGATGGAAGTGGCGCACGCCAATGCCGAGTTGGAAGCCGCCAGCACACGCCTGGCCGGCCTGCTGGAGGTGCAACGCGAGCAAACCGCATGGCTGGCCGCCAGCGCATCCGGCGCGCACGAGATGCTCGACGAACTGCCGGTGGCCGTGCTTGGGGTTGACCCCGACGGCCTGGTGGCCTATGCCAACCGCGCCGCGTTCAGCCTGCTGCCGCAAGCGCAAGCGGCGCTGGGCAGCGTGGCCGACGCCGTTTTCCCCATGCTGCTGGGATGCAGCCTGCCTGCAGATGGGCCGCCGGTGCCGCTGCAGATTGGCGGGCGGGGCTACCACGCCCTGTCGCACCGAATCGAGCCCAGCGCCAGCGTGCCGCAAGGCCGTGGCCGGCTGGTGCTGCTGATCAGTGGCGCATGCGAGGAGGCGGCATGAGCCACTGGCCACATTCCTTGCCCACTTTGGCACCGGCGCCCGAGGCGTGCGGGCCCGACACCGTGGTGGTGGCCGGGGCTGGCAGCCCGCAGGTGCCAGGCAGCGCCATTCCACCCCAAATTGCGTGGCTGTTCCGGCGCGCGCTGGCGCAGGGCCAACTGCACCCGCTCATGCCGCACCTGATGCACTACCGCAAGTCGCAACGCGGCGAAGGCCCGGCATGACCATCGCATCGGCCCCGGCCACCCACCCGCTGGCCCTGCCCAACCCTGGCGTGGCCTTGAGCGCTGAAGCGGTGGCGCACCGCGTGCGCGACCTGCCGGCCCTGCCCGCCGCACTCACCGAAGCGCTGGCGGCCCTGCGCAGCGAGCGGCTCAACACCGAGCGCCTGGCGCAACTGCTGGAGCGCGACCAGGCCTTGTGTGGCCGCACGCTGCGCCTGGCCAACTCGGCCTTTTACGGCCTGCAAGGCCATGTGGGCACGGTGCATGACGCGCTGCGCCTGCTGGGCCTGCGCACCGTGGGCAGCATGATGGGTGCCGCGTCCCTGGCGGGTTATGCCCACGTGGCAAGGTGCCCGGGTTTTGACTTCAACGTGTATTGGCGGCACTCGCTGGCGGTGTCGATGGCCGCACGCGAAATCGCCGTGGCCTGCGGGCATGACGGCGACCAGGCCGCCGTCGCTGGGCTGCTGCACGACGTGGGCCAGTTGGCCATGGTGGCGTACTTTCCCGATGCCTTCGCGGCCGCGCTGGACCTGGGCCGCACGGCCGACTGCGAACCCCTGCAGGCCGAGCGCAGCGTGCTCGGGCTGGACCACGCCCAGGTGGGCGGCATGGTGGCGCAGCACTGGCGCCTGCCGCCGGCCATGGTGCAGGCCATTGCGGCCCACCACGAACCCCCGGCGCTGGCGCCAACCGGCATGGCCACGGCGCTGACGGACGTGGTGCACCTGGCCGACGCCATGGCCCATGCGCTGGACCTGGCACAAGACCCGCAGGAGTGCGTGCCCAATGTGTCGCTGGACAGCTGGGAGCGCCTGAACGCGGGGCGGCTGGACACGGCCGCCCTGTTCACCACCGTTGAAGAGGGTGTGGCCGCCATGGCCGCATCGCTGAACCTGTGACCCCCATGGACCCGCTCAGCCTGCCCAACCCCGACCCCAAGACCGTGCTGTGCGTGGACGACGAGCCGCACGTGCTGTCGGCCCTGCGCCGCGCCCTGCGTTCGCCCGGCCTGGTGGTGCAAACCGCCCCCAGCGGCCCCGAGGCGCTGGCACTGCTGGCGCAGCACAGCGTCAACGTCGTGATCTCGGACATGCGCATGCCCGGCATGAACGGCACCGAGTTGCTGGCGCAAGTGCAGCAACGGCACCCCGACGTGGTGCGTGTCGTGCTGACGGGCCAGGCTGACTTGGCCGACACCATCGCCGCCATCAACCGCGGCAGCATCTTTCGCTACCTGCAAAAGCCCTGGGACGACATTGAACTGCGCCAGGTGGTGGGCCAGGGCCTGGAACGCCAGGCGCTGGAGCAGGAACGCCGCCGCCTGCTGGCGCTGACGCAGGAGCAAAACCAGGCACTGGGCGACGCCAACGTGCTGCTGGAGCAGCGCGTGGCCGAGCGCACGGCAGCGCTGGCCAGTGCCATGGAGCGGCTCAAGCACACGCACATCACATCCATCCAGGTCTTTTCCAACCTGCTGGAGCAGCGCTGCGGCCGCCTGCTGGGGCACGGCCGGCGCGTGGCCGACATGGCGCGGCGCATTGGCGAGGCCGTGGGGCTGACCGACGACGCGCTGCAAGAGCTGCGCCTGGCGGGGCTGCTGCACGACATCGGCCTCATTGGCCTGCCCGACCACGTGCTGCACCGGCCTGCCGGGCGCCTGTCGGGGGAAGACCTGGTGCTCTACCGCCAGCACCCGGCGGCCGGTGAAAGCTACCTCATGGCGCTGGACGAAATGCAGGGCGTGGCCGCGCTGATACGCGCCCACCACGAGCGCCACGACGGCATGGGCTTCCCCGACGGCTGCTCGGGCCCCGGCATACCGCTGGGGTCGCGCATCCTGGCGGTGGCCGACAGCTTTGACGCCTTGCAGCACAGCCTGGTGGTGGACGGCGCCGCATCGGTGGCCGAAGCGCGCACGCTCATCCGCCACTCACGCGGCACGCAGTTCGACCCCGAGGTGGTGGACGTGTTCCTGCACATCACCGAAACCGGGCGCACACGGCATGCCGACGACCTGCACCTGCGCACCTCGCAGCTCAAGCCGGGCATGGTGCTCGCGGCAGACCTGCTGTCGACCCAGGGCATGTTGATGCTGACGCCCGGGCAGCGCCTGAGCGAGCCCCTGATCCAGCGCATCCGCGAATTCGAGGCCCGCGACGGCGGCCAGTTGGTGCTGACCATTCGCCGCGGCTGACGCCCCCAACAACCTTGCCCAGGTGCTGACATGCCCTACCCCGTGACCGAATTCAGCGGCGCGCTGCAAGCGCTGGACCGCGTAGCCGCCGACGCACTGTTTCAGCGCTGCCTGGGGCGGGGCAGCCCCATTGAGGTGGTGGAACACCTGGTGGTGCCGGCACTGCAAGACATCGGCCGCGCCTGGGACGACGGCAGCGTGGCGCTGTCGCAGGTGTACATGAGCGGGCGCTTCTGTGAAGAACTGGTGGAGCGCGTGCTGCCCCCCAGCGACCCCGACCGCAAGCACCAGCCGCGCTCGGCCATCGTGCTGCTCAACGACTACCACGTGCTGGGCAAGCGCATCGTCTACGCGCAGATGCGGGCCAGCGGCTTTGAGCTGTTTGACTACGGCCGCATGGACGTCGCCACCCTGGTGGCGCGTGTGCAGGCCGACCACGTGCGCGTGCTGCTGGTGTCGGTGCTGATGCTGGCCTCGGCCCTGCAGGTGCGCCAGGTGCGCGACGCGCTGGACGCGGCCGGCGCCGACGTGAAGATCGTGGTCGGCGGCGCGCCCTTTTCCTTTGACCCCCTGCTGTGGCAGGAGGTGGGCGCACACGCCATGGGGCGCAGCGCGGCCGACGCCGCGACGCTGGTGCAGGGGTGGATGGAGCAGATGCAATGAACACCATGACACCGATGCAGCGCACGCTCACCACGCTGGGACATCAAGAACCCGACCGTGTGCCACTGTTCTTGCTGACCACGATGCACGGTGCGCGCGAGCTCGGCCTGTCGATTCAAGACTATTTCAGCCGCGCCGAGCATGTGGTGGAAGGCCAGTTGCGGCTGCGGGCCAAGTTTGGGGGCGACTGCCTCTACCCGTTCGCGCACGCCGCGCTGGAGCATGAGGCCTGGGGCGGCGAGGTGATCTTCAGCGACGACGGCCCCCCCAATGCCGGCGCACCCATGATCCGCAGGCCACAGGACATCGACCACCTTCAACCGCCCCGCGTCGCCGACTGCCCTGGCCTGCAGCGCACGCTGCAGGCCCAGCGCGCCCTCAAGGCCCACGTAGGCGACACGGTACCCATCGTCGGCGTGGTGGTGTCGCCGTTTTCCCTGCCCGTGATGCAGATGGGCTTTGAGCGCTACCTGGACCTCCTGCACGAGCAGCCCGAGCGGCTGGCGCAGCTGATGCGCGTCAACGAAGCCTTTGCCGTGGAGTGGGGCAACGCCCAACTGGCCGCCGGGGCCACCTTCATCTGCTACTTCGACCCCGTGTCCTCGTGCACCGTGGTGCCGCCTGCGCTGTACCGGCAGGTCGGTCAACCGGTGGCACGGCGCACGCTGCAGGGCTTGCACGGCCCCAGCGCCACGGCCATGGCCTCGGGGCGCTGCGGGCCCATCCTGGCCGACATCGCCAGCACCGGCACTGCGGCCGTGGCCGTGAGCGGGCTGGAAGACCTGGCTGCCCTCAAGGCCGCAGCGCGCGGCCGCCTGGCCCTGCTGGGCAACCTCAACGGCATCGCCATGCGCCGCTGGACGCCGGCGCAGGCCGAGGCCGCCGTGAAACGGGCCATCGCCCAGGCCGGGCCTGGGGGCGGATTCATCCTTAGCGACAACCATGGCGAGATCCCTTGCCAGGTCAGCGACGAGGTGCTGCACGCCATCAGCGCCGCCACGCGCCGCTGGGGCCGCTACCCGCTGAACTGGGTGGCCGAAGAGCAGGCCGTGCCGGAGGCCGTGTGACACCCCGCCTGTGCTTCCTGGTGTGCGACAACTTCCATGCCGAAGTGGCCGGCGCCATTGCCGCCGAAGGCTTTGACGACGTGGTCAGCGCGGCCTACCCCGCCGACTGCGGCCGGCCCGGCCTGACGTGGCTGCAACTGGGTGCGCTGTTGCCACCCGACTGCACGCAGGTGGTGATGCTGGGCCGCGCTTGCCAAGCCAGCCTGCGCGACGCGGGGCCGCCGCCACCGGGCTTGGCGCCGGTGCGCAGCGTGCTGCTGGAGCAATGCTTTCACCTGGTGGCCGGGCCGCACCTGGTGGCCGAGGCCGTGGCCGGCGGCGCCTACCTCATGACACCCGCCTGGCTGGCCGACTGGCGCGCCAAGGTGCAGGCATTGGGTTTCGAGCCCGAACAGGCGGGCGAATTCTTTGCCGACTTTGCCAAGGAAATGGTGTTTCTGGACACCGCCACCGACTGCGACGCCCCGCACCGCCTGCGGGCCCTGGCGCAAGCCGTGCCATTGCCCGTGCGCCGCGTGCCCGTGGGTCTGGACACCACACGTGCCCTGCTGGCGCGCGAGGTGCTGCAGTGGCGGCTGGCGGCGGGCCAGGATGCCCTGCGCCAGCAAGCCCGCCAGCACGCGCGCGAGCTGGCCGACCATGTGGCCGCCGGCGACTTGCTGGCCCGGCTGAGCAAAGTGCAGCAAGAGTCCGAGGCCGTGGCCGCCATCCAGGACCTGCTGCAAATGCTGTTTGCGCCGCGCTTTGTGCACTACCTGCGTGTGGAAAACGGTGTCGATCTGCCCGGCCCGCATCTGCCTGAAGAGTTGCGCACGCCACTGGCTCTGCTGAATACGGCCTATGAGTGGACGCCCGACGACGGTGGTTTCCTGCTGCGCATCGGCCGCGACGAGGCCGTGGTGGGCAAGGTGGCGGTGCTGGGGTTGGCCTTTCCGGCGCAACGCCAGCGTTACGTCAACATGGCCTTGGCCATGACCGGGTTCTGCGGCGTGGTGATTGAAAACGCCCGCATCCGCAACAAGCTGCTGGAGGCCGAGAAGATGGCCTCGCTGAGCATTCTGGTGGCCGGCGTGGCGCACGAGATTGCCACGCCGCTGGGTGTGGACCTGGTGGCCGCGTCGGCCTTGCAAGAGCAGACACGCCGCCTGAGCAGCCGCTTTGCCGAGCACAGCATGACGCAGACCGACCTCAGCCGCTACCTGGCCCAGGCCGACGAAGAGGCCTCGTTGATCCGCAACAACCTTGAACGCATCGGCACCCTGGTGGACACCTTCCGGCAGGCGGCCACCGGCGGCCCGGTGCCGCAGGCCGCACCGGTGTGCCTGCGTGACTGCGTGGCCGACGTGGTGCGTTCACTGGGCCAGCGCCTGCTGCAGGCCGGCGTGCAGGTGCACATCGAATGTGACACGGGCCTGCAACTGCACAGCTACGGCGGCGACTGGGCCAGCGTGTTCAGCAACCTCATCGGCAACTCGCTCAAGCACGGCTTCAAAGGGCTGGCGCAAGGGCACATTCACATCTGCGTCGAAGCCGACGCCCACCGCCTGCGTGTGCACTTTCACGATGACGGGCGTGGCATGCCGCCCGAGGTGCTGGCCAAGGTCTTCGAGCCCTTCTTCACCACCGACATGCAACGCGGCATGGGCCTGGGCATGCACCTGGTCTACAACTTGGTGACCCAGCGCTTTGGCGGCCGCATCTGGTGCGAAAGCGAAGTGGGCCGGGGCGTCAAGTTCTTCATCGAGGTGCCCCGATGAACACCGCCAACATCAAGCTGCCAGCCGGCGGCGCGGTTTCTGAAGCGGCCTTCAATGACCTCTTCGCGCCCGAGGCGCCAGAGTCGCCCGATTCACCCGAATCGCCGCTGGCACGGCCAGTGCCCCCATGGAAGGTGCTGCTCGTGGACGACGAGCCCGACATCCATGCCGTGCTGCACCTGGCGCTGCAGGACGTGAAGGTGATGGGCCGCAGCCTGAATCTGCTGGACGCGCGCAGCAGCGACGAAGCCCAGCGCATGCTGGTGCAGCACCCCGACATTGCACTCATCCTGCTGGACGTGGTGATGGAAACCGAGCAGGCCGGCCTGGCGCTGGTCAGCCACATCCGCCGTGCCATGCACAACACGCTGGTGCAGATCGTGCTGGTGACGGGCCAGCCCGGCTACGCGCCGCAGCGCGACGTGGTGGCCAATTTCGACATCAACGGCTACCGGCTGAAGGCGGAGCTCACGGCGGACAAGATCTTTGCGTCTGTCTGCACCGCCCTGCGCACGCACCAGGTCATGCTGGACCTGCACGCGCAACAGGCGCGGTCGCAGCAGCAGGCGCAGACATTGCAAGCACAGCGGCAGGAACTGACGCACTACCAGATGGACCTGGAACGCCGGGTTATGGACCGCACGGCAGAGCTAGAGCGCAACACGCAGCACCTGGTGGAGACACAGTTTGCGATGGACCGGGTGGGCATTGGCATTGCCTGGTTCGACGCGGGCACCGGCCGCGTGCGCTACGTCAACGACCAGGCCTGTGCGCAGCTGGGCTACAGCCGAGAGGAGTTGCTGGCGCTGACCGTGCGCGACATCAACCCCCAGATCGACACCGAAGCCCTGCGCGACGTGCTGCAGTTGCTGCAGGTCAGCGACCACAGCCCACCCACGGAGACGGTTCACTGCCGCAAGGATGGCAGCCGCTTCCAGGCCGAGTTCACGGCGTATGCCAGTCGCGCATCCGGGCAGGAAAGCTTCATCACCTTCTTCAGCGACATCAGCCAGCGCAAGCGCGACGCCCTCATGGCCCAGGAGCAATTGCAGGATCTGACTCTCAAGCACCAGGCACTGGAGTCGCTCAACACCCAGCTCACCCAGGCACACGGGCAACTGCTGCAGTCCGAAAAGATGGCCAGCATCGGCCTCTTGGCGGCCGGCGTGGCGCACGAGATCAACAACCCGATCGGCTACGTCAAGAGCAACCTCCATTCACTCGTCAAGTACGTGGGCGACTTTCAACAACTTCTGGCCGCCTACGCCGCCGCCGAGGGCCAGTGCGCCAATCAGGCCACGCACTTTGCCAAGGTGCGGCAGATCAAGGGCGACATTGAGTTCGAGTACGAGCAAGAAGACATCCAGCAATTGCTGAACGAGTCGGTGGGCGGCCTGGACCGGGTGACTCGCATCGTGCAGAACCTGAAGGACTTCTCGCGCCTGGACTGCGACGAGAGCTGGCACTTTGAAGACCTTCACCAGGGCCTGGACAGCACGCTCAGCGTGGTCTGGAACCACCTGAAGTACACCTGCGAAGTGAAAAAGGACTACGGCACCCTGCCACCCGTGCAGTGCCTGATGTCGCAGCTGAACCAGATCTTCCTGAACCTGCTCGTCAACGCCGCCGACGCGATAGAGGCCAAAGGCACCATCACCCTGCGCACAGGCGTGCAGGGCGACGAGGTGTGGGTGGAAATTGCCGACACCGGCAAAGGCATGGCGCCCGAAGTCGTGAAGCGCATCTTTGACCCCTTCTTCACCACCAAGCCCGTGGGCAAGGGCACGGGGCTGGGATTGTCGGTGAGCTACAGCATCGTGCAAAAGCACAACGGCCGCATCGACGTGCAAAGCACGGTGGGCCAGGGCAGCACCTTCCGCCTGTGGCTGCCCATTGAGCAGCCGGGGCGCAGCGCCACCGGCGACTGACGCCGCGCCTGGCTCAGCCGGCGTTTCAGATGGCGCCTCAGTTGGCGCTTCAGTTGGCGTGTCCTTCAGGCGTGCGGTAGCTGCGCAGTCGCTCCAGGTCGAGCACACGCACGCCGCCGTATTCCACCTGGATCACGCCTGCGGTCTGCAGCGCGGTGAGCGCTTCGTTCACGCGCTGGCGGCTCAGGCCCACCAGGTAACCCAGTTCTTGCTGCGTGATGCGCAGCAAATCCCCCACGCCGGGGTAGAGCACGGGATGAAAGAGCGCGGCCAGGCTGCGCGCCACACGCTCGTCGGGGTGGGTGAGGCGGTCAATTTCACGCGCGCCGATGAACTGGCCCAGGCGTTCGTTCAACTGGTTCATCACGAAGCGGTTGAAGCCGATGCTGCGGTCCAGCAGCCAGTGGAAAGTGCCCGCCGTGATGCCCGCCACCACGCTCTTGCGCAGGGCCTGGATGTTGTATCGGTAGACCTCGCCCTTGAGCACCGTGCCTTCGCCAAACCAGCCGCCGGGTGGCACGCCGGTAAAGGTGATGGGCACGCCCATGGCGCTGTCGTTGCTCATCTTCAACAGCCCGTCGAGCACACCAAACCAGTAGGTCACCGGGCGCCCCACGCGGCACACCAGTTCACCGGGCTCCACGTTCACCACACGCAGGTCGGCCAGCACACGTTCACGCTCCGGCACGTCAAGCCGCGTGAGCCAGGGGATGTGTTGCAGATCGTCGGCCAGCGCCGAACGCGAGCGCGAGGGCTGCACCGCTTGCGCACGTGAAGCTGACGGGAAAGCACGTGTCGGCATGGTCAAGGGCCCAGGGAAACGCCTGTCAGGGCGAACCCCAGGATTGTCGTCACAACGACAACTTGGCGTCAAAGTTGTGCCCAGAATCCGCTCTCCGATGAAGGAGGCCTCCAGGTGCCGATGACGTTTCCCCGTCTCATGCTCGACCACGCCAAGGCGCGCCCCAATGCGCCTGCGCTGCGTGAAAAGGTCTATGGCATCTGGCAGACCACCACCTGGGCCGAACTGGCGCTGATGGTGCGCCGCCTGGCCTGTGGCCTGGCGCATGCCGGCGTCAAGCGTGACGACCATGTGGTGGTGGTGGGCGAGAACCGCCCGCGCCTGTATGCCTGCATGCTGGCCGTGCAGTCGCTGGGTGCCGTGCCCGTGCCGCTGTACCAGGACGCGGCTGCACCCGAATACACCTACCCGATGAACAACGCCGAAGTCGGCTTTGCCATCGTCGAAGACCAGGAGCAGGTCGACAAGATGCTCGAAGTGCGCGAAGGCTGCCCCACGCTCAAGCGCATCTGGTTTGACGACCCGCGTGGCCTGCGCAACTACAACCAGCCGGGGCTCGACAGCCTGGACGCGCTGGTGGCCGCCGGCCAGGCGCACGACGCGTCCAACGCACGCCTGTTTGACGATGAAGTCAACCGCAACCAGCCGCACGACGTGGCGGCCATGTTCTTTACCAGCGGCACCACCGGCAACCCCAAGGGCGTGGTGCACACCCACCACACCCTGCTCGACCGCGCGGTGGCCGGGCAGAGCTTTGACAAGCTCACCAACCAGGAAGAAGTGCTGGCCTACATGCCACTGGCCTGGATCGGCCAGAACATCTTCAGCTACGCACAGTGGTTGGCCTGTGGCTACGTGGTGAACTGCCCCGAGAGCGCGGCCACGGTCATGATCGACCTGAAGGAAATCGGGCCCACCTACTACTTTGCGCCGCCGCGCATTTTTGAAGGCCTGCTCACCAGCGTGATGATCCGCATGGAAGACGCAGGCCGCATCAAGCGTGGCCTCTTCCACACCTTCATGGACGTGGCCAAGCGTGTGGGCCCGGCCATTCTGGACGGCAAGCCCGTGGGCCTGGCCGACAAGCTGGCCTACGCAGTGGGCAACCTGGTGGTGTACGGCCCGCTGCGCAACACGCTGGGCTTCAGCCGTGTGCGTGTGGCCTACACGGCGGGTGAAGCCATCGGGCCCGATCTGTTCACCTTCTAT
>CAZUKT010000064.1:13058-13522 GCA_964620975.1 uncultured Rubrivivax sp.
GCCTGCAGCCCGACAATGAAGTGAAGGCCGACACCGTGGGCGTGCCCATTGACGGCGTGCAGATTCGCGTCGCCGACAACGGCGAAATCATGGTCAAGAGCCCCGGCCTGCTCAAGGAGTACTACAAGAACCCGGCCGCCACGGCCGAAGTGCTGACGGCCGACGGCTGGTACCACACGGGTGACGCCGGTTTTCTGGACGCCACGGGCCACCTCAAGATCATCGACCGCGCCAAGGACGTGGGCCGCCTGCACGACCCCCAGGGCGGCCCGTTTGACGGTGCGATGTTTGCGCCCAAGTATGTGGAGAACAAGCTCAAGTTCTTCCCCTTCGTGAAAGAGGCGGTGGCCTTTGGCGACAAGCGCGAAAAGGTCTGCGCCTTCATCAACATCGACTTCGAAGCCGTGGGCAACTGGGCCGAGCGCCGCAACCTGCCCTACGCCGGGTACACAGATCTGGAGCAG
>CAZUKT010000065.1:0-10914 GCA_964620975.1 uncultured Rubrivivax sp.
AAAGTCATGCAGGTCACTCGGGCATGTGGCCACCACTTCCAGCCGGATGGCTTGTCCGAAGTGGCGCGTACTCAACCCCGAACGCAGCGCCTGGCGCAGGTTGGTGACGTCGTCTTCGTCCACATCCAGATCCGAGTCGCGGGTGACGCGGAACTGCGAAAACGACTCGACCGTGCGGCCTGGGAAGAGCTCTCCCAGGTGGGCGCGGATGACACTGGTCAAAAGCACAAAACCCTGCTGGCCAGGACACAGTGCATCGGGCAGGCGAATCACCCGCGGCAGCACCCGTGGCACTTTGACGATGGCGATGAGGTTCTCGCGCCCAAAGGCGTCACGGCCACCAAGCCGGGCAATGAAGTTGAGTGACTTGTTGGCCACCAGTGGGAAGGGGTGGCTGTGGTCCAGGCTCACGGGCACCAGCAGCGGCCGCACTTGAGACTCAAAGAAGCGTTTGACCCACTGCCGCTGCGCGGCGTTGCGCTCGGCGTGGTTGAGCACCACGATGCCCTGCTGATGCAGTGCCGGCATCACGATGTCATTGAAGATGGCGTACTGCTCGTTGATCAGCGCGTGGGCGGCCTCGGCCACCGAAACCAGGTCGGGGCGCGACACGCCCGAGCCGGGCTGGCGAGTGGCTTCAATGATGTCGGCCACACGCACTTCAAAGAACTCGTCCAGGTTGGACGACACGATGGTCACGTAGCGCAGCCGCTCCAGCAGCGGCACGTCGGCCCTCTGCGCCTGCGCCAGCACACGCCGGTTGAACAGCAGGATGGCGCGCTCGCGGTTCAGCAGGGTCAAGGGGCCGGGTGGCATGCCTTGGCTGACGGGGGCGGACGCTGTGGCAACACCTGACGCCGGGGCGTTTTTCTCTTCGATCATCGCCAGATTTTATGAACGTCTTGCGACAAGGTCGTGACAAGCACCGCCATGTGAGTTTTCAGGGCGGTGCCATTTCCCCAAGGCCTGCAACCGCAACAAGGGCCGTCCTGCAGGGCGCCGGCTTGGGTCAGGCGCTGAGCAGCTTGCCCGTGCGCGCCAGTGTGGTGCCGGCGATCTTGGCCAATTGCATGCCGGGCGTGGCCCAGCGTGTGGCGATGCGGGCGTAGAGCACACCCGACGACACGGCGTGCAGCGGCGTCACGGCGCCGGTGTCCGGGCACACCAGGTCGGCAATCAGGGCCCCTGCCGCCACGGTGCTGCCCGGATGTTGATGAAACACCACCACACCGGCGCTGGGCGCCGTCACAGGCTCTGAACTGGCCAGCGGCGTGCCTTTGCACAGCGCGTCGGGTTGCTGCTGCGGTGCACCGGCAATCACGCCGCGCAGACGCAGAAAGTCAATCAAGGCCTCGGCGTCCTGCTGGGCCAGGGTGTGGTCTGTGTCGGCCTGGCCGCGCAGTTCTACCGTGCTGCTGAAGCAGGCCAGCGGCACCGGCAGCGGCGCAAACTGCTGCCGCAGCGTGAACCACGGGCGGCTGCAAGCCTCGTCAAACGGCGAGTCACCCGATTCGGTGGCCAGCAGGATGGCCTGCGCGCCCATCTGCCGCCCCAGTTGCTCGGCAATCTCGGCATGCGGCGTCAGCGCGTACAGGTGCAACACGGCTTCGGAGTCGCAGTGCAGGTCAAGCACGATGTCGGCGTCTATCGCCAACTGGATGAGCTTGTTCTTCAGGTCTTCCACAGGGTGCACGGCCGTCAACTGGTTGGCCGCTGTGCGCAAGGCGGCGCGTATCAGCGCCACGTTGGCGTCGGCGTCGGGGCCCAGTTGCCCTTGCACGGTGGCGGCGGCTGCCGCGGCAAGGTCGGGCAGCAAACGGTTGAAGTTGATGCCGTTGCGCACGTCAAACCGGCCTTCGTGCTGGCCCAGCACCTGCTGGGCCAAGCCATATGGGTTGGCATAGGGCACCAACACCACTTCGCCCAGCATCTGGCCTTGGGATTCGAGTGCGGCCAAGGCCACACGCAGGCGCTGAGCCACCAGCATGGCCGGCACTTCGTCGGCATGCAGGGCCGCCTGGATCATGGCCTTGGGGCCGCGCCCCGGCGTGCCGAAGCGGTGCACTTGCAGGCTGTGGTGCTGGCCGGGCGAGGCGCTGACTAGGCTCAGGGTGAGGGATGGCATGGCGGGGTCTTGTGGCATGGTCGGCGGGCCGCCCGGGTTGCCGTGCAGCATCGGCGCCCGGCTCACCCGGTAAGCGCTACACGGCCAGCAGATGTGTGCGGTAGTGGATGAGTTCGTCGATGGACTCGTGAATGTCGGCCAGCGCGGTGTGGGCTTGCGCCTTCTTGAATCCGTCCAGCGCCGCCGGCTTCCAGCGGCGGGCCAGTTCCTTGAGCGTACTGACGTCCAGGTTGCGGTAGTGAAAGAAGGATTCCAGCATTGGCATGTAGTTGGCAAGAAAGCGCCTGTCCTGGCAGATGCTGTTGCCACACATGGGGCTCTTGCCCTTGGGCACGTACTGTTGCAGGAAGCCGATGACCTGCGCCTGCGCTGCGGCCTCGTCCACCGTGGACGCCCGCACGCGGTCGGTGAGCCCACTCTTGCCATGCGTGCCCTTGTTCCAGTTGTCCATGCGGTCGAGCACGGCATTGGTTTGAAACACGGCAAACACCGGGCCCTCGACGCGCACGGTCAATTGCGGGTCAGTCACCACCACGGCGATCTCGATGATGCGGTCGGTATCTGGAAACAAGCCTGTCATCTCCAGGTCGATCCAGATCAGGTTCTGGTCACTGGATGCGAGCACGGTGTCGGTCATGGTGTGATGCTTGTACAAAAGACTGCGAATGACGACGATTCTCGCCCAAGCCTACACTCGCGGCCAATGCAAGTTCCCCCACTCACTCTGGCCTTTGCAGCGGCGTTGTTGCTGCAACTGGCCGTCAAGTTCTGGCTCGCTACCCGGCAGATGCGCCATGTGGCTGCACACCGGCATCAAGTGCCCGCTGCATTTGCCACCACCGTGACACTGGCGTCGCACCAGAAGGCTGCCGATTACACCCTGGCCAAGGGCCGCTTCGGTCTGCTGAGCGCGGCGTTTGGAAGTGCCGTGCTGCTGGCCTGGACCCTGCTGGGCGGGCTGGACCTGCTCAATGCGGCGCTGCGTGACGCCGTGGTGCCGGCGTGGGGACCGATGGCGTACCAATTGGCCCTGCTGACGGCCTTTGCCGTGGTGGGCGCTGTGATCGAATTGCCGCTGGACGGGTACAGCACCTTCCGCATCGAGCAGCAATTTGGCTTCAACCGCATGACCTTGCGCATGTGGCTGGCCGACATGGCCAAGGGTGCGGCCGTGGGCGCGCTCATCGGCCTGCCGCTGGCAGCGCTGATCCTGTGGATCATGGGCGCATCGGGCGGGCTTTGGTGGCTCTGGGCCTGGATGGCCTGGGTGGCTTTCAATCTGGTGCTGTTGGTGATTTATCCCACCGTGATTGCGCCCCTGTTCAACAAGTTTGAGCCCCTGCCTGACGAAGCATTGAAGGCCCGCGTGCAGGCCTTGATGCAACGCTGCGGCTTTGCCGCCAAAGGCCTGTTTGTGATGGACGGCAGCAAGCGCTCGGCCCACGCCAATGCCTATTTCACGGGCCTGGGCGCGGCCAAGCGTGTGGTGTTCTTTGACACCTTGCTGCAGCGGCTGACGCCCGGCGAGGTAGAGGCGGTGCTGGCGCACGAGTTGGGCCATTTCAAGCACAAACATGTGCTCAAGCGCATGCTGGGCATCTTTGCCATGAGCCTGGCCGGCCTGGCTTTGCTGGGCTGGCTGGCCGCACGGCCCGGCTTCTACCTTGGCCTGGGCGTGGCGCCCAACTTGGGCGTGCCCAACGACGCGCTGGCCCTGCTGCTTTTCATGCTGGCGCTGCCGCCTTTCACGTTTTTCATTGCGCCGATCATGGCCAACCTGTCACGTCGCGACGAGTTTCAGGCAGACGCCTACGCCTGCGCGCAGGCCAATGGCACCGACCTCGCCAGTGCGCTGCTCAAGCTGCACGAAGACAACGCCGCCACGCTGACGCCCGACCCGGTGTACGTGCGCTTTTACTACTCGCATCCGCCGGCTTCAGAGCGGCTTGCCGCGCTGCCCTTGCCGGCCCTATGAACGGCGCACCATGAGCATGGACCTCACCTCGCAACGATGCAGCGGCCTGGAAGGCCACGCGGCCATGTCCGTGGCCCAGATTGATGCACACCTGGCCCAGGCCCCCGGGTGGGCGCTGGTGGACGGTGCCATCCAGAAGCGCTTTGAGTTTGCCGACTACCACCGCACCCTGGCCTTTGTGAACGCCCTGGCCTGGGTGGCCCACACGGAAGACCACCACCCCGACCTGCTGGTCAGCTTCAACCGTTGCACGGTGCGCTTCAACACGCATTCGGTGGGCGGCATCTCCATCAATGACTTCATCTGCGCGGCCAAGGCCAATGCCCTGCAACAAAGCGCCCGCCCATGAGCCCCCGACTTTGAGCGCCCAGCCTTGAGCGCGCACAGTGCGCTGGACCTGGGCTTGGTGGTAGCCGCCCACGGCCGCCATGTGGTGGTGGAAACGCCCGAGGGCGTGCGTGTGATGTGCCACCCACGCGGCAAAAAAAGTGAATTGGTGGTGGGCGACCAGGTGCGCTGGCAGGCCACCGGCGACGGCGGTGTCATTGAACACCTGGAGCCCCGCCGCAACCTGCTGTTTCGCCAAGACGAATGGCGTACCAAGTCCTTTGCGGCCAACCTGGACCTGCTGTTGGTATTGGTGGCGGGCGAGCCCATGTTCAGCGAATCGCAGCTCACGCGAGCGCTGATCGCTGCGCAGTCGGCCGGCATCCCCACGCTCATCGGCATGAACAAGACCGACCTGCCCATTGCCGCCGTGGCACGCGAGCGGCTGGCGCCCTACCGCGCCATGGGGGTTGAACTGATGGAGTTGGCGCTGAAGACCGACGCGCAAGCGTCCAAGGCACGGCTGCTGGAGCGCTTGGCCGGCAAGGTGACGCTGGTGCTTGGCCCCAGCGGCATGGGCAAGAGCACGCTCATCAACCTGCTGGTGCCCGAAGCGGCGGCGCAGGTGGGTGAAATTTCCAAGGCGCTGGCTGCGGGCCGCCACACCACCACCACCACCACCTGGTACTGGCTTGACGAAGCGCGGCAAGGTGCGCTGATCGACTCGCCAGGTTTCCAGGAATTTGGCCTGCGGCAGATTGCGGCTGAAGACTTGGCCAGCCTGATGCCCGACTACGCCGCAGCCATGGGCAACTGCCGCTTTCACAACTGCAGCCACCGGCATGAACCCGGTTGCGGGGTGCGCGCAGCCATGGAGCGTGGCGAAATCAGTGTCTATCGGCAGCGCATCTACGAAGCGCTGTTCGAGGAACTGTCGGCCAAGCGCTGGTAAGCGCTGGCGCCGGCGCGTGCGTCTAGCCCAGCACGTTGGCCAAAGTCAGCAACGCCACCAGCAGCATCCACAACACCACCGAGCGCCACACCAGCCCCACCACGCTTTGCAGGTGGCCCGGTTGTGCAGGCGCACCGGCTGTGCTGCCCTGGGCCTGTGCCGTGCCGTCGGCGCTGCCCGCCGTGAAGGTCTTGGAGCGGTCGGGTGTCACGCCCGGTGCAGCCGCACCACCCAGTTGCACGCCCACGGCACCTGCAGCAGTTGCCAGGATCACGCCTTCGTTGGGGTGCTGCCACAGGCCCGCATCACGGCGCCAACTGGCCGCCGCTTCTTCAAAGTTGCCGACCACGGCAAAACCGAAAGCAGTCAAACGTGCCGGCAGTTTGTCTATGAGTGAGAACACGCGGCGCGACAAGGCCAGCAGCGCGTCGTTGGCGGGTGCATCCAAGGCCCGCTGCCGGTAGCCCCAGTAGCGACTGCTGAACTCAGCCATGCGGTACAGCACTGCACCCATGGGCCCCAGCCCCACGGCCGACAGCACGACGAACCAGAAGAACACACCAAACACATGCCGATGTGCGGCCAGCAAGGCGTGTTCAATGACGTGGCGCAGTACCTCGGTACGCGGCAATTCGCTCGCGTCGAGATGCCGCCATTCTGCGAGCAGCCGTCGGGCTTCGTTTTCGTCGCCACCGTCCAGCGCGGCGCGGATGTCGGTGAAGTAGTGGCTGAACTGCCTGAAGCCGAGCGTCAGGTACAGCAGCAGCACATCAAAAGCCAGAGCCAGCAGCAGACTGAAGTGGGCTATCAGCAGATAGCTGGCAGCGGCCAGCAACGCAGGCACCAGCACCGACACACACCACACCACCCAGCTGTGGTGCTTTTCACCGGCGTCAAAGTTGCGCCCGGCCCAACGCACCCAGGACACCAGGGCGTCGTGCACCCAGTTGTCACGTGGCAGCGGCTTGAGTTGCTCGATGAGCAAGGCAAAGAGGACGGCGAAAAAGCTCATCGCGCTTGATGATAGGGGCAGTGCCGCATGGCGTCGGTGGCCGTGTTCAGGCGCATCACTGCAACAACAGCCGGTAAAGGTTGCGCAGCATGGCCGCTGTGGCGCCCCAGATGAAGAACTCCTTGGGTTGCCCGCCAGAACCTGTGCCTTGCCACGGCATCGACAAGAACTGCCGCTGTCCGCCTTCAAAGGCGAACACATGGCGCTGGTGGTGGGCCGGGTTCATCAAGAAGGCCAGCGGCACCTCGAAGGCCTCAGCCACTTCAAAGCTGTCCAGGGTCAACTCAAATGGCGGCTGCACCAGGGCCACCACAGGCGTGACCACAAAGCTCGTCACGGTGGTGTACACCGGCATGCAGCCGATCACGTGCACGCAGTGCGGTGGCAGACCGACTTCTTCGTGCGCCTCGCGCAGCGCGGTGCCGGTGGGGCCGCCGTCTTCGGGCTCGGCGCGGCCACCAGGGAAGCTGATTTGGCCAGCGTGGTCGCGCAGGTGGTCAGTGCGCTGCGTCAGCAACACGTGCAGGCCTTGCTCGCGCTGCACCAGGGGCACCAGCACGGCGGCTTGCGAAGGTTCGCGGCCACTGAAAACGCGGCCGTCGCCGGGAATCTCGGGCTGCCAGTCCACCAAGTTGGTCAGCCGTGCGCGCAAGGCCGCTGCCGTGAGCTGGCAAGCCGGCACGGCCGGCAGGTGCGCGTCGGTACCCGAGATGGGCACGGCGCGGGGGTTCAGCACACGGGGCGATGGCATGGGGTTTCAGTACAAGGCCGTATCTTGCGGCACAAAACAAAAACCGCCCGAGGGCGGTCTTTGATTGCAACCGTGCAAACGGCAAGAGTGCCACTTGCAGCCGGCCGACGAGTGGGACAACTCGGGCCAGCGCTTGGCCGCGTCAGGCCAGCTTTTCTTTGATGCGTGCCGACTTGCCGCTGCGCTGGCGCAGGTAGTACAACTTGGCGCGACGTACGTCGCCACGGCGCTTGACTTCAATGCTGGCGATCAGCGGGCTGTAGCTCTGGAACGTACGTTCCACGCCTTCGCCACTGGAGATCTTGCGCACGATGAAGCTGCTGTTGAGGCCGCGGTTGCGCTTGGCAATGACCACACCTTCGTAGGCCTGCACACGCTTGCGGGTGCCTTCAACCACGTTGACGTTGACGATGACGGTGTCGCCGGGGGCGAACGCGGGAATGGTGCGGTTGAGACGCGTGATCTCTTCCTGCTCCAGGAGGGCGATAAGGTTCAAGGGTTTCTCCGTGCGATCTTGTCGCGGCCTGTTGAAAGGATCTTGCTGTGGCCGGCAGAGGATCGAAAAGCCTTTGATTATAGCCCGAGCACGGCCAGCGTCTTTTCGTCTGTCTTGTCCAGCCGGCCAGCAGCCCGGGCGGCGGCGATCAGATCAGGACGCCGCCGGGCCGTTATCTCCAGCGCTTGGTCACGGCGCCAGCGGGCGATCTGGCCGTGGTGGCCAGACAGCAGCACGGGCGGCACAAGGCAGCCTTGCCCGCCGACCAGCAGGTTTTCAGGGCGGCTGAACTGCGGGCCTTCAAGCAGGCCGTCTGAAAAGCTGTCGTGTTCATGCGACGGCGCGTTCAACACGCCATCTTGCAAACGCGCCACGGCATCCAGCAGTGCCAGCGCCGGCAATTCACCACCCGACAACACAAAGTCACCCAGGCTGAGTTCATGCGTGACATGGGTGTCGATGACACGCTGGTCAATGCCCTCGTACCGCCCGCAAAGCAGTATCGCGCCCTGCCCTGCGGCAAAGGTCTGCACCACGGCTTGGTCGAGACGCTGCCCGGTGGGCGTGAAGTGCACCACTGCGGGCTTGGGCTCGTTGCGGTCAGCCGCGATGGCCGCCAACGCACGCAGCAAGGGCTCGGCCAGCATCACCATGCCGGGGCCACCACCGTAGGGGCGGTCATCCACCCGGCGGTAGGCGTCATCGGCAAAGTTGCGCAACGGCCACAAACGCACGTCGACCTGGGCCGATTCAAAGGCCCGCCGCGTGATGCCGTGGCTCAGGTGCGGCGCAAACAGTTCGGGGAAGATCGTGACGACGTCAAACCGCATGGTCGGTCACACGCTCAGAAATCAAAGTCCCAATCCACCGTGACGCGCTTGCCGGGCAGGTCTACTTTGTCGACATAGGCCGCCACAAAGGGAATCAGCACTTCGGCGGCGTCGGTGCTTGTGCCCGGCGGCTGGATGCGAAGCACACAATGCGGGCCGGTTTCGATCAGACCCACCACCTGGCCCAGCAGCGCATCGGCACGGTTGTGCACCAGCAAACCGATCAGGTCGATCCAGTAGAACTCGTCTTCATCGGGCGTGGGGAAACTGGCCCGCGACACAAAAACGCGCGCACCTTGCAGGGCCTCGGCGGTGTTGCGGTCGGGAATTTCTTGCGCCGTGGCCACCACGGCGTCGCCGTGTTCTTTGGCGTGCACCACATGCAGCAGGGTGGGCAATGCCGCTGCCGCACGCGCGCCTGGCGGGCGAGGTGTTTCCGGCGGCTGGATGAACCAGCGCTTGGACGAAAACAAGGCCTGGGGATCGGCGGCAAAGGCCTTGACCTTGATGCCACCTTTGATGCCCCAGGCGCCGAGTACACGGCCGACTTCGACCGCGTCTTCGGGACAGGGTTGCGCGTCCTGCGCGTGCCCCGACGTCGGCGTGACGGTACTCACGCCAGGCTGCTTCAGGCGGCCTTCTTGGCCTGGTCCACCAAGCGTGCCACGGTGGGCGAAAGCTGGGCGCCAACGCCGGTCCAGTGCGTCACGCGGTCGAGAGCCACGCGCAGCGGCTGTTCGCCACCCGCAGCCACGGGGTTGTAAAAGCCCACGCGCTCGATGAAGCGGCCGTCACGGCGCTCACGTGAGTCGGCGACGACGATGTTGTAGAACGGGCGCTTCTTGGCGCCGCCACGGGCGAGTCGGATCACGACCATGTTGGAGATTCCTTGGGGATACGGGGGTCGACAATCTCGCCACGGGGACACGCCGGGCAAGACATCGTGGTGGCTGAACGTGGCACCCTCGGGCACCCTGCACAACCTCGGCCGGCGCCGTAGATACGCACCGGGGTCACCCCCGAAGCCGTCGCCGAAAACCGCGCATTATAAACTGGCAACATCAGCCTTCGGGCAAGCGACTGCCAGAAATCCGCCACCGATGCACACCACGACGCCTTACCGATCCAAAACCCTGGCGGCGTGGCTTGCCTTCACCCTGGGCACGCTCGGCCTGCACCGGGCCTACTTGTACGGTTGGCGCGACCTGCCGGCTTGGCTGTTTCCGCTGCCAACGCTGCTGGGCTTGGCGGGCGTGGCCCGCATGCGCAATCTCGGGCAGGACGACCACCTGGCCTGGCTTCTGATACCGGTGCTGGGGTTGTCAATTTCGGCGGCCATGCTCACGGCCATCGTCTACGCCCTGACGACAGACGAAAAGTGGGACGCCCGCCACAACCCCGGCCACGCCGGCGTGGCCACGGGCTGGGGGCCGGTGCTGGCCGCCATTGCCGCCCTGCTGGTGGGAGGCGCCGTGCTCATGGGTACCATCGCGTTCAGCGGGCAACGATTTTTTGAATGGCAGTTTGAAGCCGCCAGCCGTGCTGCCACACTAAAAACCTAGAAGACCAACCTGCTCAGACCGTAGAAGGCTGCTGCGATGAGCGCCGTGCACGGAATCGTCAACACCCAGGCCATCACGATGTGGCCTGCCAGGCCCCAACGCACCGCAGACGCGTTGCGCACAGAGCCCACACCGAATATCGCACCCGGGATGGTGTGAGTCGTCGATACCGGTATGCCCAGTGCCGTGGCCATGAATAACGTGGCTGCGCCGCCGGCTTCGGCGCAGAACCCGCCCACGGGCTTGAGCTTGGTGATG
The DNA here is from genome assembly GCA_964620975.1 of uncultured Rubrivivax sp. Classification (GTDB taxonomy): domain Bacteria; phylum Pseudomonadota; class Gammaproteobacteria; order Burkholderiales; family Burkholderiaceae_C; genus Rubrivivax. The sequence continues at coordinate 10,289 of CAZUKT010000065.1, forward strand.
CGCTGGCCCATGGTCTTGACGATGCGCCAGCCGCCAAACATGGTGCCCAGGCCGATGGCGATGTAGCAGCACCAGATGACCCAGCCTGGCGGCATCTTGTCCGACGCGTCGCTGATGCCGGCCGCAATGAGCAGCAGCCAGATGATGCCGATGGTCTTTTGCGCGTCGTTGCCGCCGTGACCCAGCGAGTACAGACCCGCAGAAACGAGCTGCAGCCGCCTGAAGATGTTGTCCACGCGATGCGGTGCCGTGCGCCTGCAGACCCACGCCACGGCCACCATCAACAGCGACCCCAGCAAGAAGCCCATCAGCGGCGACACAAAGATGAAGGCCACGGTCTTGACGACACCCGTTGTCACCAACGGCCCTGTGCCTGCCTTGGCCAGCGTGGCGCCCAAGATGCCGCCGATGAGCGCGTGTGAACTGCTTGAAGGAATGCCGTACCACCAGGTGATGACGTTCCACGAGATGGCACCCACCAAGGCGCCAAACACCACGTACTGATCCACCACGCCCGGGTCGACGATGCCTTTGCCCACGGTGGCTGCCACCTTGAGCTGGAAGACGAAGATGGCCACCACGTTGAAGAACGCGGCAAACGCCACAGCTTGCCCCGGCTTGAGCAC
>CAZUKT010000065.1:10924-13392 GCA_964620975.1 uncultured Rubrivivax sp.
CGCCCACGCCACCGCGAACTTGGGCGACAGCACGCGGGTCGTGACCACCGTGGCGATGGAGTTGGCCGCGTCATGGAAGCCGTTCATGAAGTCGAACAGCAGCGCCAACGCCACAAGCACCACCACCACCCACAGGGCGATCTGCATGGATTGCATGGGTCAATTCTCGATCTGCAAAACCTGCCAGGCGCTTGCCTGGCCGGGGTGACACCCGGAGTGTCAGTTGGTCGACAAGGGGCGCTCAGGAGTTCTCGAGCACGATGCCTTCAACGAGGTTGGCCACGTCTTCGCAGCGGTCTGAAATGGATTCAAGGTGCTCGTACACCGCCTTGAGCTTGATGAGTTGCCGTGTGTCAGGTTCTTCGCGGAACAATCGCGACATGGCACTGCGCATCACACGGTCGGCGTCCGATTCAAGCTGGTCGATTTCTTCGCATGTCTTGAGCACCGACTCGGCCACGCTGGCGTCTTTCAGGCGCGACAGCAGCGTCAGCACATGCTGCACACGCTCGCAGCAGCGAACCGAAATCTCGGACAGCCGCACCACGTCTTCTGACAGGTACTGCAAGTCATAGAGTGACATCACTTCGCTGGAGTCCTGCAGCAGGTCCAACACGTCGTCCATGGCGTTGATCAGGCGGTGAATCTGGTCGCGGTCAAGCGGCGTGATGAAGGTGCGGTGCAGCAGGCGGTGGACTTCGGCCGTGATCTTGTCGGCCGCGCGTTCGGCGTCGCCCACCGCACTGGCGTAGCGCTCACGCTGCTCAACATTGCCGTAGTTCTGCACCATGGCCATGAACGCCTGTGCGCCTTCGGCGATGTGCTGCCCGTGCTCGTTGAAGAGCTCGAAAAAGTTGCCCTCGCGCGGCAAGAACCTGCCAAAAACCATGCGCACTCCGTTGTTTGTCACCGATTCGTCATCGGCTTGTCATGCGCGGCATTCTAGGGGCGCCACGGGACCGCCGGTCAGTGGCTATCAGGGCAGTTCATGCCCGCCAGGGGCCCCGGTCACTCAGCCCACTGCGTGCAAAACCTGCCTGCTGGCATCAGCGCGGTAGGGCGCCAGGTCACCACGCAGCGGATGCCGCAGGACGGGTGCCAGCTCTGCCAGTGGCACCAGCACAAAGGCGCGCTCATGCAGGCGGGGGTGCGGCAGTGTCAACATGGGCGTGTTGAGCACGCGGTCACCGTAGAACAACAAGTCCAGGTCCAGCGTGCGCGGGGCATGGTGGTAGGGGCGCAGCCTGCCGTGCGCCTGCTCCAGCCCCTGCAAGGCGCGCAACAGTGGCAGTGGCGCCAGCGTGGTGCGCAGTTCAGCCACCGCGTTGTAAAAGTCGGGGCCTTGCGCCTGCACCGGCGCACTGCGGTAGACCGACGATGTCGCCACCAGTTGTGTGCCCGGCAAGGCAGCAAGTTCACGCAGTGCTTGCGCCAACGCGGCCTGGGCATCACCAAGGTTGGCGCCCAGACCCACGAAGACGCGCTCGGCCGTCATTCGCCGGCCGGTACGGTGCCCCCACCACTTGGGCCGCCAGCACCGCTACCACCACCAGGCTTGCGCCGGCGCCGGCGGCGTTTGCGCGGGGCGCTGCCGGCGTCAGCCGCCGAATCGGCGGCGCTGTGGAGCGGCTCCTCATCGGCGCCATCGTCTGGCACCGGCGCTGCAGACGAAGTCGCCGGCGCGGCGCCACCGCCTGTGGGCCTGCGGCCGCGCGGCGTGGCGCTGGCACGCACGTCCTGCAGCAGTGCTTCACGCTCTTCATCATTGCCCAGGTGGAAGTCTTCCCACCAGTCGGCCAGGTCCGATGGCACGTCGCCACAGTCGGCGCGCAGGCGCAGAAAATCATAGCCAGCACGGAACCGGGCTTGCGCAATGAGCGACTGCGCCGAGGCTGGCGTGCGCCGCTCAAAGCGTGGCTGCATGAGCCAGACCTCGCGCATGTCTGCCGCCAGCTTGCCGCGGCCCGAAATGTCGCCGATGCGCGCATCAAACACCGCGTCCACCGCCGTCTGCAGCGCCGGGAATGGCGCTTCGCCGTCGGCGCGCAGCACGCTCCAGCGTTCTTGCACGTCGTGCCACAGCAAGCAGGCCAGCATGAAGCTTGGCACCACGGCTCGGCCTTCGCCAACGCGGGTGTCGGTGTCTTGCAGCGCCAGGCGCACAAACTTCTCGCGTGCCGGGCTGGGCTTGGCGGGCGCCAACGCGGCGTCAAGAACCGGGAACACGCCCGGCCCCTTGCCCACCAGCCCGTAGCGTTTGAGCTGCTCGATACTGGCCAGTGCGTGGCCCGTCTGCATGAGCTTGACCATCTCATCAAAGAGCCGCGAAATGGGCACATTGGCCAGCAGCGCCGACATGGCGCGCACGGGCTTTTCAGTCGCCGGCTCCAATGCAAAACCCAGCTTGGCCGCAAACCGCACCACACGGATGATGCGCACCGGGTCTTCGCGGTAGCGGGTTTCGGGGT
>CAZUKT010000066.1:0-13389 GCA_964620975.1 uncultured Rubrivivax sp.
TGATCCAGGGCACGGTGCGCACCTTCTCGATTGCCACGCTGGACATGATCCAGGCGCGCATGCAGGAGGTGGCCGAACACACCTGCGCGGCCTTTGGCGCCGCTTGCGAATTTGCCTTCAAGCGCAACTACCCGCCCACCGTCAACCACGCCGCACCCACCGAATTTGTGCGCCGGGTGCTGGGTACCGTGGTGGGCGCGCACAACGTGGTGCCGTTTGAGCCCACCATGGGCGCAGAAGACTTCAGCTTCTTCCTGCAGGCCCGGCCCGGTTGTTACTTCACCATGGGCAACGGCGACGGCGCGCACCGCGCCGGCGGCCACGGCCTGGGCCCGTGCATGCTGCACAACCCCAGTTACGACTTCAACGACGAACTGATCCCGCTGGGTGCCACGGCCTGGGTGCGGCTGGCCGAGGAATGGCTGGCCCACCCCGCCGAAGTCTGATTCGCTCTTCATGCACACCGCGCCCCTGTTTGCGCAAAGCTACGCCGAAGCGCGCGGCAAGTTCCTGGCTGCGGCCGAGGCCGCCGGGCTGGACGTGCAAAGCCACAGCCACCCGCTGCTGGGGCGCGACGGTGAAGCGCTGGCCATGGACGTGGCGCGCTTCGGGCCGGCCGACGCGGCCGCCGTGCTCATCGTGTCCAGCGCCTGCCACGGCGTGGAAGGTTTTTGCGGCTCGGGCGTGCAAGGCGCACTGCTGGCCGACGCCAGCTTCCACGCGGCCGCACAAGCCGCTGGCGTGGCCGTGCTGTACGTGCACGCGCTCAACCCCTTCGGCTTCTCCTGGTGGCGGCGTGTCACGCATGAAAACGTTGACCTGAACCGCAATTGGCACGACTTTGCGCAGCCGCTGCCCCACAACGCGGCCTACGACGACATTGCCCACCTGCTGCTGCCGCCCACCTGGCCGCCAAGCGCCCAAGTTGAAGCAGCGCTGGCCGCCTATGCCGCGCAGCATGGCGCCAAGGGCCTGCAAGCGGCCATGTCTGCGGGCCAGCACACCCATCCGCAGGGCCTGTTCTTTGGCGGCCACAACCCCACCTGGAGCCAGCAGACGCTGCGCCATGTGCTGCAAGAGCACGGCCAGCGCTGCATGCGCCTGGCCTGGATAGACCTGCACACGGGGCTGGGCCCCTGCGGCCACGGCGAGCGCATCTTTGCCTGCCGCAATGACGCTGCGGCCCTGGCCCGCGCGCGCCACTGGTGGGGCGCGGACGTGACCTCCATTTACGACGGCTCATCCACCAGCGCCCTGCTCACCGGCCTAATGTGGAGCGTGGCCGACCAGGAATGCGCGCAGGCGCAATACACCGGCATTGCCATGGAATACGGCACCGTGCCCATGCCCGAATTGACACAGGCGCTGCGTGCCGAGCAGTGGATGGAAAACCACCCCGAGGCCCCGGCCGCCGAGCGTGCGGCCGTGAAGCAGGGCTTTCGTGACGCGTTCTACGTCGACACCCCCGAATGGAAGGCGCAGGTGGTGGCGCAGGGGCTGCAGGTGGCACGGCAGGCCGTGGCAGGGCTGGCGCAGGGCGCACCAGGCCCCATGTCCTGATCGGGCCGCATGCGGTCCGCTGCGGGTGCAGACTTGGCCGCGTGCCGCCTGCACGATAGGGGCTCTTCACACGGAGCCCGCGCCCATGAAAACCGCCTTGCTTTTGATTGACGTGCAACAGTCCTTTGTCCGCCGCCCCTACTGGCACGCGGCCGACGTGCCAGGCTTTCTGGCGCAGTGCAATGCACTCGTGGCCGGCTGCACCGAACGTGGCGTGCCGGTGGTGCGTGTGCTGCATGTGGACGACCCTGAAGAAGGCACCGCTGGCGACGACGCCTTTGCGCTGCATGGTGGCCTGATCCGTCCGCTGGACGGGCTGGCCGCCTTTGACGCCGCACTCACTTTGCACAAAAACCACCACAGCGCCTTGGCCGGCACGGGGCTGTCGATCTGGCTGCGGCGGCATGGCGTGGGCCGTGTCATCGTGGCCGGCATCCGCACCGAGCAGTGCTGCGAAACCACCACCCGCCACGCCAGCGACGAAGGCTTTGAAGTTGACTTTGTCACCGACGCCACGCTCACCTTTGACATGGCCACGCCCGCCGGCGGCGTGCTCACCGCAGCACAGATCCGCGAGCGCACCGCCACCGTCCTGGCCGGCCGCTTTGCCACGCTGTGCACGGTGGGCCAGGCCTTGCAGCGCGCGGCATGAAAGACATTGCCTTTGTGATGCTGCCGGGCACGTTGCTGCTGGACCTGGCCGGCCCGGCCGAGGCGTTCAGGCTGGCCAACCAGCGCCTGCTGCAACGCGGCCGCGCGCCGGCCTACCGGCTGCGTTTTCTGGGTGCGCAGCCCGAAGTGACCAGTTCGGTGGGCGCTGTGCTCGGCGGCCTGGAGCCGCTGCCCGACACGCTGCCGCCCGGCGCCACCGTGGTGCTGCTGGGCCAGCCCAGCGGTGGCGAAAGCGCTTTGTTGCGCCCGCTGCCGCGCGCCTGGGCCGACACCCGACGCTGGCTGGCACGCACGGTGGCGCCGCGCCTGGCGCATGCCGATACAGATGCCGATGCCGACGCGAACGCCGACCTGTCCGTGGCCTGCGTCTGTGCCGGCGCCTTGCTGGCCGCCGATGCGGGCTTGCTGGGCACACGCCGCTGCACCACGCACCATGAAAGCCTGGCCGACCTGCAGCGCCTGGCCCCAGCCGCCACGGTGCTGGCCAACCGGGTGTTTGTGATCGACGGCCCGGTGGCCAGCAGCGCCGGCATCACGGCGGGCATTGACCTGGCGCTGTTCCTGATTGCCCGCGACTGCGGCGAGGCCCTGGCCGCTGCGGTGGCGCAGGTGATGGTGGTTTACCTGCGCCGGGGCCCCGACGACCCGGCCTTGTCGCCGCTGCTGGCCGGCCGCCACCACTTGCACCCGGCCGTGCACCGCGTGCAAGACGCCGTGTGCGAAAGGCCCGCCCAGGCCTGGTCGCTGCAGAGCATGGCCGCCGTGGCGCACGTCACACCGCGCCACCTGGGGCGGCTCTTCAGCCAGCACGTGGGCCGCTCGCCGCACGACTACTTGCAGGGTGTGCGCGTGGCACTGGCCACCGGCGCGCTGAAGGCCGGGCAACCTGCAAAACAAGCCCTGGCCGCAGCCGGCATTGGCGGCAGCCGCCAATGGCGCCGGTTGCGTGCACGCGCTGACGCACCCGCCGCCTTGCGGGCCGGCACAGCCCCAGCACAGGCTCAGGGCGTACCGACGAAGAAGTAGGCGTTGACCGCGCCGCCGCTGGCGCGGCCCATGCCCACGTAGACCGGGCCCATGGGTGTTTCACCGCCCAGGTACACGGCCACCGACTGCAGCCAGCCGTTGCGGTCTTGCGGTGCATAGGGCCGCTCCACGCGGCCACCTTCCAGCGCCAGCCCCAGGCGCATGTCGCCACGCAAGCCCACGGGCAGGCGGCCGATGATGCGTTCGGCGCGCACATGGCCGTAGCTCACGTTGTCGCCCAGCAGTTGGCCGTTGGCAAAGCCAGTGAGGTTGAGGAAACCACCCAGCTTGGCCGCTTCGAACAGCGGCAATTGGCCACGCGGCGAGCCCACCCACGCCAACCGGCTGCCCAGCACAAAGTTGCCCAGCGGCAGCGCGGCGCGCGCTTCCAGGCTGAGCTTGCTGTAGTGGCTGCGGTCCGAGCCCCGCCAACTGGCCTGCGCCGCCCAGCCCTGGCGCGGAAAGTACAGCCGGTCGAGCCGGTCCAGGTCCATGCTCACGAGCCAGCCGCCACTGCCACGTTCATCGAGCGCGGCAAAGATGTCCACGCCGGTGTCCAGCGTGTGCTTGACGCGCGTCTCGCGCCAGCCCAGGCGCAACTGGCCCAGTTGGCGCAGGTTCATGCCCATGCTCAGGTCAAGCATGGTGCGTCCGGTGCGGTATTCGGACACCCTTTGCTTGCGCAAGAAGTAGTCGGTGCGGTCGCGGCGGTATTCGACGGCGGCGTCCACAAAGTAGCGCTGGTCGGGCGTGACCGGTTGCATCCATTCCAACCCGAAGCCGGTGGAACTGCCCACCTCCACGGCGCCCAGAAATTCACCGCCCAGATCGTTGAGCCAGGTCTTCTGGTAGCCGGCGCGCAGCAGGTAGTTGCTGCCCTGGCTCAGGTTGGAGTCAAAGCGCACGCCCAGGCGCAGGTAGTCAGGGCCCCAGCTCTTTTCTACCGGCGTGATGGTCAGCACGTTGCGCCCACGCTGCGTGGTGTAGACGCTGTAGTCCACACGCTCGTAGTGGCCGTCGCCATAGGCACGCAGCAGGTCACGGTCCAGCGCCACCGTGTCCAGCGGCGCGCCGGTGCGTTGCTCCAGGTACCGCTGCACCACCACGGGGTTGGTGCGCAGCATGCCGGCGATCTGGATCTCGTCGACACGCGGTATGGCGCGCTCGTGCACCGCCACGCCACGCCGCCACGCGGCGTACTGCGCTTCACTCACGGCAAGCGCAGCCAGCGCGGGCGCCACCGCCTCGGCGGCCTTGCGGCCGGTGGCGGCGGCTTCGGCATACAGGCCAAAGTCGCCGGCCGTGATGTTGCCCAGCGCGGGTTTGATGTAGATGTCAGTGGGCTTGAGCGTGGCCAGCGACGTGCTGACGTTTTGCTCGGTCAGCAGCGCGATCATCTGTGCGGTGATGCTGAGCAGCCCACTCACCTGCTCGGGCGCCAGCGGCGGGCTGCCCACGTTGACGGCAATCACCACCTGCGCGCCGCAACGGTCGCGCACCTCGCGAATGGGCACGTTGTCCACCAGCCCGCCGTCCACCAGTTTGCGGGCCCGGTATTCAAGCGGCGACATCAATCCCGGCACCGACATGCTGGCACGCATGGCCAGCGTGAGGCTGCCGTCGCGAAACACCACACGCTCGCCAGTGCCGATGTCGGTGGCGACGATGGACACCGGCAGCGGCAGTTTTTCAATCTGCGGCTCGCCCGTGTGGGCCCGCACCAGGCTGTTGAAGAAGAGCTTGATCTTCTGACCCGCCACCACACCGGGCTGGCCCACGGCGCTGCCATCTTTGATGCCGGTTTCGCTGCCGGGCAGGAAGCGCTGCGACAGGCGCTTGTTGCGGTAGTTGAGGTCGGCGTAGTCGGTGTTGTCCTCGAAGATGTCGCCCCAGTTGGCCTTGCCCAGTTCTTCGCGCATCTGCGCCGGCGACAAGCCCGCCGCCCATGCACCGGCCACCAGCGCGCCCATGCTGGTGCCGGCCACGCAGTCCACCGGCACACGCAGTTGCTCCAGCACTTCCAGCACGCCAATGTGGGCCGCACCGCGTGCACCACCGCCACCCAGCACCAGGCCCACCTTGGGTCGGGCGCCGGGCGCCGGCTCGGCCGCGTGCGCTGGCACGGCAGCGGCCAGGCAAAGGGAAAGGGCCAGGCCGGGCCAGAGCCGCAGCGGTGCAGTCAAAGTCATGGCGCGATTCTGGCGCCAGAGCGCGCCGCAGCCACACCGTTCATCGCCCGCATCCGCCTTTGGGCGCCTGTCGGCGCCTGCCCGTCGCAAGCACCGCGCGCCACGGCGGCCTGTCTCCTACATTGGCTTCATCGCACACCAACACCCCCTTGCAGGAGCCCACCATGAACACCGTCAACAGCACCCACCACGACACCGCCAGCGGCACTGCTTTCGCCCCAGCGCCGGCCACGCGCCTGGCTTCGCTGGCACTGTCGGCTGTGCTCACGCTGAGCATGCTGGTGGGCATCAACACGCTGGCCACCGGCGACACCGGCCCGGCCGCACAAATGGCCCTGACCAGCTCAACCCGCGCCTGATCGGCCCGGTTGCCCCCAATCCTCCTGTGGCTCGCGTTGAGCGGCCCGCTTCGGCCCTGGCACCCTGGTGCCAGGGCCTTTTTTCTTGCGATGGCTGTGCGGCGGCACCGCCGCCCGGCGTGCCCGCCAGGCGGCTGACACGACGAACGGGATGAGTTGCGTGATGGCACCCGGCTGCGTGGCGCAAATGCAATAGTTCACTTGGCAAGAGCCGCACCGCAAGAGATCATGGCGCCGCCCAGGGCGATGCGCCCGCGGGCACCACGAACCCGAGGCTGACTTGCCCACACATTCCGCGCAGCAAGTGTTGAAGAACCTGCACACGGGCGTGGTGGTTCACGCACCCGATACCCGCATCGTCTTGTGCAACCCGCGTGCGGCGCAGTTGCTGGGCCTGACCGTGGCGCAGATGCTCGGCAAGGCCGCCATCGACCCGGCTTGGCACTTTCTGGACGCGCTGGGCCAGCCCATAGAGCCGGCGCAATACCCGGTGAATACGGTGCTGACCACAGGGCGCGCCTTGAATGAAACCGACTTCGGCGTGGTGGCCTCGCAGCAAAGTGAAACCACCTGGCTGAGCGTGAGCGCGTTTCCGGAGTTCGACGCTGCTGGGCAGATCGAGCGCGTGGTGGTCAACTTTCACGACATCTCGGTGCGCAGGCGGGCGCAGTCAGACCTTGAACGCACCCGGGCCTTTGCGTTGGCCGTGCTGGACGGGCTGAGCTCACAGGTGTGTGTGCTCGACGCCAGCGGCGACATCGTGGCCGTGAACCGCGCGTGGAAAGACTTCCACATCGCCAACGGCGGGCACGCCGAGACGGTGCACGAAGGCATGAACTACCTTCGGGCGGTTGGCGCGCCCATGGCCGGCACATCGCCCAGTGTGGCACCCACTGCACCGACCTTCAGCGAACTCCTGCGCGAGGTGCTGGCCGGGCAGCGGGACCACTTCGAGTGGGAGTACGCCTGCCACTCGCCGACCGAGAAGCGGTGGTTCATGGCCCGCGTCTCGCGCATGCACCATGTGCACCCGCTGCGGGTGGTGGTGGCACACGACAACGTCACGACCACGAAGCTGGCGCAGGAACACCTGCGCGATGCACTGTCGTTCAGCCAGAAGCTCATCGAGTCCATGCAGGACGGCTTTTCGGTACTCGATCGCGAAGGCCGTGCTGTGCAGGCGAACCCGGCGCTGTGCCGCATGACGGGCTTCTCGGCGGCTGAACTGGTGGGAGAAGTAGCCCCGTTCCCCTATTGGCCGCCCGAAGAATACGAACACATCCAGGCCGCCTTCTACAAGACCCTGGCGTCCGAAGGCGGCGACTTCGAGCTGACCTTCATGCGCAAGAACGGCGAGCGCTTTGCCGTGTCGGTGGCGGCTTCGGCCGTGCTGGACGCCCACGGGCAGCCCACGGGCTACACCGCCACCGTCAAGGACATCACGGCGCTCAAGCGCATGGAACGCGAGATCGAGCGACTTGCCTTCCGCGACCCACTGACCAACCTGCCCAACCGCAGGCTGTTTGACGACCGGCTCAACCGTGCGCAGGCCGTGGCCACACGCAGCGGCCGCCATGGCGCGGTGATGATGATCGACCTGGACACTTTCAAGCTCATCAACGACACCCACGGCCACCATGCGGGCGACCTGTTGCTGGTGCAGGCCGCGCGGCGGCTGGAGCACTGCGTGCGCGACGTCGACACCGTGGCGCGCCTGGGCGGCGACGAGTTCGTGGTGATCATCGACGAGCTGAGTTGGGGAGACTCCCAGTCGGGCGAACAAGCCCAAGCCATTGCCGAAAAGATCCGCGCCGCGTTGGCGCAGCCCTACCACCTGCTGATCGATTGTGAAAGCGGCACCGAGGCCATTGAACAGGCCTGCAGCGCCAGCATCGGCGTGGCCACCTTTGCCAGCTCAGGCCTGCGTGCCGCCGCCGCGTTGCGCCTGGCCGACCGCGCCATGTACGACGCCAAGCAAAGTGGTGGCAACCAGGTGCGCTTCGCCAAAGCTTAGGCCAACAGCGCCGCTGCCAGGAAGGCCAGCGCACGGCCGTGCGCCAGCGCAGCGCTCGGGGCGTGGTAAGAGGCCCGGGCCCAGCAGTTGAAGCCGTGTGTCGCTGCGGCGTACACCTGAATCTCGGCGCCCTTGCCGGCCATGGCCGCACGCACTTGCTCCACGGCCTGCGGCGGGATGTGATCGTCATGCCCGGCGTAATGAAACTGCACAGGGCATTGGATGCCCGCCGCATGGCCAAGCTGGCTTTGGATGCCGCCGCCGTAGTAGGCCACCGCCGCATCCACCTGCGCTGTGGCGGCCGTCAAAAACGCCAACCGGCCGCCCATGCAGTAGCCGATGCTGCCCACGCGGCCGGTGACTTCAGCACGCGCCCGCAGCGCGCCCACGGCGGTGCCGATGTCGGCCAGCGCCTGATCGGCGGTGTAGCCCTGCATCAGGGCCATGGCGCGTTCACGGTCGGCGCCCACGTAGCCCAGTTCCACACGTGGAGCCTGGCGCCAGAAGGTGTCGGGCGCGAGCACCACAAAGCCGTCCAGCGCGTATTGCTCGGCCACCGCACGGATGTGTTCATTGACGCCAAAGATCTCTTGCCACAACACCAGGCCCGGGCCGCGGCCCCCCGGCGGCAAGGCCAGGTAAGCGTCAAATCCGGGGGCAAGCGTTGTCCATTGCGCAGTGACGGGGTGGCTCATGGGTGCGGTCTCCTTCGGGGTCGTCCAGGGGCAGCCGGGTTCGACCAGATTCAATAGGTTCTGCCCTTGCGGTACTGCGCATGCTGGCGCCGTGCCAGCGGCGAGGCCTGCGCCAGCGCCGCAAACGAGGCCCCGGCGTGGGCGTGTGAAATGGCCAGCCCCAACGCATCGGCCGCGTCCTTGCCGGGCAGGCCGGGCAGCTTGAGCAGCCGTTTGACCATTTCCTGCACCTGCGACTTGTTGGCCAGGCCGTGGCCCACGATGGCCTTCTTCATCTGCAGCGCGGTGTATTCGGCCACCGGCAGGCCGCCGCTCACCAGCGCGGCCAACGCGGCACCGCGCGCCTGGCCCAGCAGCAGCGTGCTTTGCGGGTTGACGTTGACAAACACGATCTCGCAGGCCGCGCATTCGGGCTGGTAGCGGTCCACCACTTCACGCACACCTTCAAAGATGATCTTCAGCCGCAGCGGCAGGTCACCCCGGGGGGCTTCCAGGGTGCTGATGGTGCCGCTGGCCACATAGGCCAGGCGCGGTCCGTCGGCCTGAATGACGCCGAATCCCGTGCGTTGCAAGCCAGGGTCAATGCCAAGGATCAGCATGTGCGGCTGTGTTGCATGCCAGGCATTTCACACCACATACCAGCGCACCGAATGAAAGAACACCGGCGCTGCAAAACACAGCGGCGCCACGCGGTCCAGCAGGCCCACGGCACCCGTCACCGAGCTGCGGTTGCCCCAGTAGCGCACACCCGCGTCTTTCTTCAGGGCGCGCATCACCAGGTCGCCAAGCATGCCGCAGCCGCCGGCCACCGCGCCCATGGCAGCGGCACGCAGCGGGTCTTCGGGCGTGATCCAGAACAGCGCAGCACCCGCCGCCGCCGCCGCCACCACACCCAGTGCCCAGGCACGCTGCGAAAAGCTGCGGTCGATCTGCCGCACCACGGGCCGCCGGCGCAACCAGCGGCTGGCCAGCTCTTGAACAATCTGCGCCACCGCCACAACGACGACCAGAAAAAACAGCAAGAAGGCGCCGCGCCCGGCAAAACGGGGCAGGTTCAGCAGCAGCAACGCGGGCGCATGGCTCAGCCCGTAGACACAAACCATGATGCCCCACTGGATCTTGGCGTTGCGCTCCAGGTAGCGGCCCGGGTCACCGGCCAGCGCACTGGCCACCGGAATGGCCAGGAACACATACACCGGCACGAACACGGTGAAAAGATCAAACGCACGCAAGCCCACCAGCAGGTACTGCACGGGCAGGGCCACAAAAAAGGCCAGGATGAGGCTGCGGTGGTCACCCCGGCGCGTGTGCACCAGGGTGATGAATTCGCGCAGCGCCAAGAACGAAAACACGCCAAACGCCACCGTGGCCCCCACCGGGCCCGACATCCACGCCAACCAGAACACCACCGTACCCAGCCACAGCGCGCGCAGGTCACGCCACAGCGGGTGCAGTCGCTCACGGGCCGAGCCGTCGTCGCGCAGGGTGCGCACCAGCAAGGCCACCGACAGCAGCAACAAGCCGCCCAGCAGCGCCACAAAGAGCAGCGCCACCTGGCCGTCCACGCCCAGCGAACGCAGCGTGTTCATGCGGGCCCCCAGGTGCTGCGCAAGGCCCCGCCAGGGGCGCGGGCGGCTGTGCCGGCCTTCACACGCGCCCCGGCCGCACGGCCAGCACAGCCGCGCGGGCGCGGTCAAGAAAGGCGCGTTTGTCTTCGTCCGGCTGCAGCGTCAGCGGGGCGCCAAAGGTCACCGTGCAAAGAATCGGCACCGGCACCACTTCGCCCTTGGGCATGACACGCTGCACGTTGTCTATCCAGGCCGGTATCAACTGCACCGCCGGGAACAACTTGGCCAGGTGAAAGATGCCGCTCTTGAACGGCTGTGGTTCGTCCTTGTTGCTGCGTGTACCTTCAGGAAAGATCACCAGCGAATCGCCCTGCTCCAGCGCCTGCACCAGGGGCTCCAGCGGGTCTTGCTCGTCCACCCGCGTGCGGCTCACGTAGACGGCGTTGAACACCGCCGTGGTGAGCCACTGCTTGAAGGGCGACGACGTCCAGTAGTCGCGCGCCGCAATGGGCCGTGTGCGCACCCGCAGCTCGCGGGGCAGCGCGGCCCAGATCAGCACCCAGTCAAGGTGGCTCTGGTGATTGGCAAAGTAGATGCGCTGCTCGGCCTTGGGCGGGCAACCTTTCCAGTGGCCCTGTGTGCCCGTGATGAGGCGGGCAATGAAGGCCAGCAAGAGGCCCATCAACTCGGCAGTAGACATTGGCCGGGATGCTACCCCGGGCCGCAAAGCACACGCCAAGGCACGCGCCGGGCCCAGCGCCCGGGCGCGGCCGCGTCACAGCGTGAAGGGCACGCGTTCGCGCCGACGCCGGCCGCTGCAGATCCAGCGCTGCAGGGTGTCTTGTGCCGGGTTCGACAGTCGCAACCAGCTGCAGCCCACACGCGTGCCGGCGCGTGCACCGCCGCTGGGCGTGGCGTGCTGCACACGCATGTCGGTGAAGAAGATGGACTCATCGTCCAGTTCCACTTCTACCGCACGCAGTTCCAGCCCGGGCTGCAAGGGCAACTGATCGGCCGGCCGCCACAGGCCGCAGCCCGAGGTGCTGATGTCCATGGCACGCAGCGTGAGCTTCGTCTCGGGCAGCAAGGGGTGGCCAAAGTGCAACCACGGCGCCTGGTGCACCGGGCGGCGCACGCGCACGGCACGCCGGCGTGGCATCAGCAGCATGAGCCCCAGTGCGTCGGCAAACAAGGTGTGCTGAGGCCGCAGGCCCGCCGGGCCAGGCTGCTTGGCGCTGCCGTCGGGCAGCCGCCGTTGCAGTGAAAACTGCACCTTGGTGTCGTCCAGGTAGGCCGCCGCCCACAGATCGGGCAGGGCCATCACGGTGTCGGCCTTGGCGCTGCTGTCGTTGACGCTGAAGTGCAAGCGCCCCAGCACGTCGTCCACGGCCCACAGTGTGGCCGGCACTTGCAGCCCACCGGGCTGGCCCAGGCTCAGCGGCGCGTCACCACGCCACAGGTCACGCAAGGTGGCCATGCGCTGGCGGGGGTCGGTGACGCAAAAACGGCCCCAAGGGCCACCAGGCTCCAGGCGGTTGATGGCAGCGAGTTCGGTATCCAGAAACGACATGGGCGCACGGTTGCAGCGCAGGCACGCCGGGCATGGCACCTGCAGCCATGCCGTGGATATCGGCTGGCGGCCCAAGGCCTTGAGTGCGGGCCTTGCTTGGGGGCCTTGTGTGCGGCCTCGTGTGCAGCCTTGCGTGGGGCTTTGCGTGCGGGCCTCGCATGCGGCCCAAGACGTCAGTGTCGGAAGTGTCGGGTGCCCGTAAACACCATGGCGATGCCACGTTCGTCGGCGGCGGCGATGACTTCGTCGTCACGCATGCTGCCGCCGGGCTGGATGACGCAACCCGCGCCTTCGTCAATGACCACGTCCAGCCCGTCGCGGAAGGGGAAGAAGGCGTCGCTGGCCACCGCCGAGCCGGCCAGGTTCAGGCCCGCGTTGCCGGCCTTGATGCGGGCAATGCGGGCGCTGTCGACCCGGCTCATCTGGCCCGCGCCCACGCCCAGCGTCATGCCGCCGGCGCAGAACACGATGGCGTTGCTCTTCACGAACTTGGCCACCTTCCATGCAAACAGCATGTCCTGCATCTGTGCGTCAGTGGGGGCCAGCTTGGTGACCACGCGCAGCTCGCTGCGCGCCACGTTCTTGGTGTCGGGCGACTGCAGCAGCATGCCGCCGCCCACGCGCTTGAAGTCCATGGCGTTGGCGCCTGCGGCCAGTGGCACTTCAAGCACACGCACGTTTTGCTTGGCGGCCAGCACGGCGCGCGCTTCGGGCACAACCTGCGGCGCGATCAGCACTTCAACAAACTGCTTGTTGTCGCCAATCTTGCGGGCGGTGGCTTCGTCCAGCGGCCGGTTGAAGGCCAATATGCCGCCAAAGGCCGAGGTCGGGTCGGTGGCCCAGGCCTTGCCGTAGGCTTCTGCCAGCGTGGCGCCCACCGCGACGCCGCAGGGGTTGGCGTGTTTGACGATGACGCAGGCCGGCACGTCAAAGGTCTTGACACATTCCCAGGCCGCGTCGGCGTCGGCGATGTTGTTGTAGCTCAGCGCCTTGCCCTGCAACTGCACCCAGCCGGCCAGGGTGCCGGCGGCGGGTGCGGCCTCGCGGTAGAAGGCAGCGCTCTGGTGCGGGTTCTCGCCGTAGCGCATGTCCTGCGTCTTGGTCAGTTGCAGGCTGACCACGGCCGGGTAGGCGTCGCGCATGGGCACGGCGGCCACGGCGTCTTCAGCGCCGGGCTGCAGCGCGCTGAGGTAGTTGCTGATCATGCCGTCGTAGGCCGCCGTGTGCGCAAACACCTTCTTGGACAGCATGAACTTGGTGGCGCGGGTGATGCCATTTCCTGCGCCGCCTGCGGCCAGTTCCGACAGCACACGGGGGTAGTCGGTGGGGTCAATCACCACCGCCACGTCGGCCCAGTTCTTGGCTGCGGCGCGCAGCATGGCCGGGCCACCGATGTCGATGTTCTCGATGGCGTCTTCCAGCGTGCAGTCGGCGCGCGCGGTGGCCTGCGCAAAGGGGTAGAGGTTGACGATCAGCAGGTCGATGGTGCCAATGTCGTGGGCCTTGAGCGCGGCCATGTGCTCGGGCAGGTCACGCCGCGCCAGCAGGCCCCCGTGGATGCGCGGGTGCAGCGTCTTGACGCGGCCGTCCAGCATTTCGGGGAAGCCCGTGATCTCGGCCACTTCGGTCACGGCCAGGCCGGCGGCGGCCAGCAGCCGCGCCGCGCCGCCGGTGGACAACCGGCGCACGCCCAGTGCCGCCAGCGCACGGGCAAAGTCGACGATGCCGGTCTTGTC
>CAZUKT010000067.1:0-13289 GCA_964620975.1 uncultured Rubrivivax sp.
AGGTGGCGATGGTCTACGGCCAGATGAACGAGCCGCCGGGCAACCGCCTGCGCGTGGCGCTCACGGGCCTGACGATCGCCGAGTCGTTCCGCGACGAAGGCCGTGACGTGCTGTTCTTCGTCGACAACATCTACCGCTACACGCTGGCCGGCACGGAAGTGTCCGCGCTGCTGGGCCGCATGCCCTCGGCGGTGGGCTATCAGCCGACGCTGGCCGAGGAGATGGGCCGCCTGCAGGAGCGCATCACCTCCACCAAGGTGGGCTCCATCACCTCCATCCAGGCCGTGTACGTGCCGGCGGACGACCTGACCGACCCGTCGCCTGCCACCACCTTCGCCCACCTGGACGCCACCGTGGTGCTGAGCCGCGACATTGCGTCGCTGGGCATATACCCCGCTGTGGACCCGCTGGACAGCAACAGCCGCCAGGTGGACCCCAACGTGGTGGGTGAAGAGCACTACAGCACCACACGTGCCGTGCAGCAAACGCTGCAGCGCTACAAAGAGCTGCGCGACATCATTGCCATTCTGGGCATGGACGAACTCAGCCCCGAAGACAAGCTGGCCGTGAGCCGCGCGCGCAAGATCCAGCGTTTCCTGAGCCAGCCTTTCCACGTGGCCGAAGTGTTTACCGGCAGCCCGGGCAAGTACGTGCCGCTGAAGGAAACCATCCGTGGCTTCAAGATGATCGTGGCCGGTGAATGCGACCACATGCCCGAGCAGGCCTTCTACATGGTCGGAACGATCGACGAAGCCTTCGAAAAGGCCAAGAAGATTCAATAACCGGCGCATACGGGCGCCTGGCTTCGTTGCGCTCCTCGCCGTACGGACGTACGACTGCGGGGCGCGCCTAGCCAGCCACCCGTCAGCTTGGTTCTTGAACCTCCTTGAAAACTCTTAGGACATCCATCCCATGGCAACGATCCACGTTGACGTCGTCTCCGCCGAAGAAAACATCTTCAGCGGCGAAGCCAGGTTTGTCGCGCTGCCCGGCGAAAGCGGTGAGCTCGGCATCCTGCCGCGCCATACGCCGCTGATCACGCGCATCAGGCCCGGGGCGGTGCGCATAGAGCGCGCCCTTGCCGATGGATCCAGCGGCGGAGAAGAGTTCATCTTCGTCGCCGGCGGCATTCTTGAAGTGCAACCTGGCACGGTTACCGTGCTGGCCGACACCGCCATCCGCGGCAAGGACCTTGACGAAGCCAAGGCGCTGGAAGCCAAGAAGCTGGCTGCGGAAGCCATGAAAAACGCCAAGAGCGATATTGACCTGGCGGCTGCGCAGGGCGAATTCGCGGCCATGGCCGCGCAACTGGCGGCGATCCAGAAGCTGCGTCGCAAATAAGGCAGACGCCCGCTTCGACGCAGCCCGCTTCGTAGCAGGCCGATCCAAAAGTACCCGCCCGGTGTTCGCGCCCGGCGGGTTTTTCTTTGTCCCAATCGGCGCCACCCCGGCTGGCGCTATAACCACGCACTACCGGGAGATCCGCGATGGGCAAGAAGAGCGACAAGGCCGACAAGCCGGGCAAACTGGGCAAGGCCGAATACCTTGAAAAGCTTGCGCCGCTGCAACTGGAACTCAACGACATGGCGCGTTGGTTGCAGCACAGCGGCAAGCGCCTGGTGGTGTTGATAGAAGGGCGTGACACGGCTGGCAAGGGCGGTGTGATTGCTGCCCTGGGCGACACGCTCAACCCCCGCCAGTGCCGCACCGTGGCTCTGCCCAAGCCCACAGAACGCGAACGCACGCAGTGGTACTTTCAGCGCTACGTGCCGCACATGCCTGCCGCCGGCGAGATCGTGCTCTTTGACCGCAGCTGGTACAACCGTGCCGGTGTGGAGCGGGTCATGGGCTACTGCACCGAAGCCGAAACCACCGCCTTCCTGAAACAGGCGCCGGTGTTTGAAAAGCTGCTGGTGGACGACGGCGTGCTGCTCTTCAAGTACTGGCTCACGGTCGACCAGGCGCAGCAAGAAGAACGGTTTGCCGAGCGGCTGACCGACCCGCTCAAACGCTGGAAGCTCAGCCCCATAGACCTGAAGGCGCGCGAAAAGTACGCCGACTACACGGCCGCCCGCCACACCATGCTGGCAGCCACGCATACCAAATATGCGCCCTGGACGCTGGTGGGCTTCAACGACCAGCGGCGCGGCCGGCTCAAGCTGATCCGCCACTTGCTGGACAGCCTGCCCGACCACCCGGTGCCAGAGGCCACCATCACCTTGCCGCCGTTGGGGCATGAGGCATTGGTCGAGCGCTACAGGCGCGGCCTCAAGCCCATCTGACATTCGCGGCCGGCGCGGTCGGCGTCAACGCAGGTCTGCGCGGTCGGGCAATTCGTTGGGGTTGTGCTGGCCTTCAGCCAGCGCAAAGTGTTGTGCCAGCAGCTTGTCCACGGCAGTGATGGCCTGCGTCAGGCCGTCTTCAAAACGACCGTTGCGAAAGGCCTTGCGCATGGTGTCTACCAGGCTGTCCCAATGCGCTTGCGGCACGTGCCGCGTGAGGCCCCGGTCGGCCACGATCTCGATGGCGTGTTCGGCCAGCAGCAGGTAGATCAACACACCGTTGTTGTGCTCGGTGTCCCACACCCGCAGCTTGCCAAACATGGTGACGGCACGCTGCCGCGCCGTGGCACGGCGCCACAGGTAAGACAGCGGCAGGCCGGCCTCCACGCACAGGCGTATTTCACCGCTGTGGTGCCGTTCGCTGGTGGCCACAAGTTCTTCCAGCCGCTTGAGCGCTGCCGCGTCCAGCGCACGTGCCGTGTCGGTCTCGTCGAGCCAGCGGTGTTTGAAGATGCGCGACCAGCGCCCATGTACGCGTGCCATCACCAGTCTCCCGACGCGCCGCCGCCGCCAAAGTCGCCACCGCCGCCCGACGAGAACCCGCCGCCGCCATCGCCGCTGGAACCGCCCCCAAAGCCGCCCCCGCCGCCCCAGCCACCGATGTGCGGCAGGCCGCTGCCGCGCCGCCCGGCACCCCGCATGGCGGCGCCAATGCCAAAGATGCCCACCAGCACCAGGGCCACCACGCCGGCACCGGCTGCCATCAGCAGGCTGGCCGTCAACCACCAGCTCAGGCCACCGGCGGCGCCGGCCGTCAGCAGTGACCCCAGCTTGCGGCCAAACAGGCCCGTGAGCACGGCGCCAAGTATGGGCACGGCGACAAAAAAGAACATGCCCAGCTCTTCAAGCTGCAAGCCTTGCCGGGCCCCACTGCGTGCCGTGGGTTCGGGCAGGCCTTCACCACGGACGCGTGCCATCAACTGGTCCACCGCTGCGTTCAGACCGCCTGCGTAGTCGTCGCCACGAAAAGCCGGCCGAACGGTGTTGTCGATGATCTGCCGCGCGGCCAGGTCGGGCACAGCGCCTTCCAGCGCCTTGGCCACCTCAATGCGCACACGGCGGTCGCCTTTGCTCACCACCAGCAGCACACCGTCGCCCACGTCGCGGCGGCCAATCTTCCAGGTGTCGGCCACACGCTGCGCGTAGGCGGCGATGTCTTCGGGTGCCGTGGTTGGCACCAGCAACACCACGATCTGCGGGCCCGCCTGCGCCTCAAACGCGGCGAGCTTGGATTCCAGCGCGGCGCGTTGCGGTTCGGTAAGCGTGGCCGTCTGGTCCATGACCCGCGCCGCCAGCGCGGGCACCGGCAGCACGTCTTGCGCATGCGCCACGGCGGCGCCGAGCAGCGCCCAGCCCAGCAGCAGCCAGCGCAAGAGCTTCATGCGGCTCTACTTGGATGCCGCCGCTGCAGGCGCGGCCGGCTTGTCAAAGCTCACTGCGGGTGGCGCGGAAATGGCGGCCTCGTTTTGCACCGTGAAGTTGGGCTTGACCGCGTAGCTGAAGATCATGGCTGTCAGGTTGCTGGGGAAACTGCGCGCCAGCACGTTGTAGTCCTGCACCGCCTTCACATAGCGGCCGCGTGCCACGGTGATGCGGTTTTCTGTGCCTTCGAGCTGCACACGCAAGTCCTGGAATCCCTGGTTGGCCTTCAGGTTGGGATAGTTTTCTGTCACCACCAACAGGCGGCTCAGCGCGCCGCTGAGCTCACCCTGGGCGGCCTGGAACTTGTTGAAGGCCTCGGGGTTGTTGATGAGTTCGGGCGTGGCCTGGATGCTGGTGGCCTTGGCGCGCGCCTCCACCACCTTGGTCAGCGTTTCTTGTTCGAAGTTGGCTTCACCCTTGACGGTGGCCACGATGTTGGGGATGAGGTCGCTGCGGCGCTGGTACTGGTTGAGCACCTCGCTCCAACCGGCCTTGACCTGCTCGTCCAGGCGCTGGAAATCGTTGTAGCCACAGCCGGCCAGCAGCGTGGCTGCAAACACGGCCACCATGGTGCGGCCCAGGCGTGAGGCCCAGCGGGAAAGTTCCATCGTCAACTCCTCAATCCTTGAAGCGGGCGGATCGTACCCGCGTGCAACAAGTGGGGGCCGGCGGTCTGCATTCAAGGGCGTGCGCCCGTGCCACACCCACATGACGCGCCCGCCCGGGTGCGCCTTCAGCCACCGCCATAATCTCGCGCCATGTGGCCCGCAATCCAAAACGACACCTTCCTGCGCGCATGCCTGCGCCAGCCCACCACCCATACGCCCATGTGGCTGATGCGCCAGGCCGGCCGCTACCTGCCCGAATACAAGGCCACACGCGTGAAGGCGGGCAACAGCTTCATGGCCCTGGCCACCAACGTGCAATACGCCACCGAGGTGACGCTGCAGCCGCTGGACCGTTACCCGCTGGACGCGGCCATTTTGTTCAGCGACATCCTCACCGTTCCCGACGCCATGGGCTTGGGCTTGAGTTTTGGCGCCGGTGAAGGCCCCAAATTTGCGCGGCCCGTGCGCGACGAAGCGGCCGTGGCGGCGCTGGATTGCTTTGACATGGCCAAGCTGCAGTACGTGACCGACGCCGTCACGTCCATCCGCAAGGCGCTGAATGGCCGCGTGCCGCTCATCGGCTTCAGTGGCAGCCCCTGGACGCTGGCCTGCTACATGGTCGAAGGTGGCGGCTCCGACGACTACCGCCTCGTCAAGACCATGCTGTACAGCCGGCCCGACCTGATGCACCGCATCCTGGAGATCAATGCCCGCGCCGTGACCACCTACCTGAATGCCCAAATTGACGCTGGCGCTCAGGCCGTGATGGTGTTTGACAGTTGGGGCGGTGTGCTGGCCGACGGTGCCTTCCAGCGCTTCAGCCTGGACTACACGCGCCGCGTGGTGCAAGGCTTGCAGCGCGAAAAGGAAGGCCAGCGCATCCCTGTCATCGTCTTCACCAAGGGTGGTGGCCCGTGGCTGGAAGAGATTGCCGCCTGCGGCGCCGACGTGGTGGGCCTGGACTGGACCGTCAACCTGAGCAAGGCTCGCGCTGCCGTGGGCGGCCAGGTCGCGCTGCAAGGCAATCTGGACCCCAACGTGCTGTTTGCGCCGCCCGAGGCCATAAGCCGTGAAGCCGTTGCCGTGCTCGACGCCTTTGGCCGCCCGCAGCGCGCCGACGGGGGCTGGGACGGCCATATCTTCAACCTTGGCCACGGCATCAGCCAGCACACGCCGCCCGAACATGTGTCGGCGCTTTGTGAGGCCGTGCACAGCCATTCGCGGCGCCTTCGCGTGCCCGCCTGACACCATCTGGCCATACAGCCTGCGGGCCACGCGCGCAGCAGCCCGGCCCGTGGCCTGCTGCTTGTAAGTGAGCACTTATCGGCCCGGCGCCAGGTGCTGCCAGGGCGCGCAGCCGCCATCCCTATGCGCCGTGAAATTTGGCTTGCGGGCTTGACTTATCCCCACAATCCGTGCTTTCCCCGGTGGCATGCCCGACCTCGGTTTGGGTCTGCCAGAAACCGCATGGATACGTGCTAAGTTGTTGATTTTCTTGAGTTTGCAGCCGTGCTTCCAAAAAGAGCACTGTCTGCCGGGGCCAGCAAAATCAAGCACTTGGCAGCTTTCAACGCAGGTTGCCCACAAAGTTATCCACACATTTCGTGGGCAACTGGAAAAGTCCTTTTCGATCATGCACTTGCCGCACTTTCTTGAGGTGGAACCTGGAATCCGTGTGCAAGTTCACGGGTTGCGCCCATGACCGAAACCCGGCGCGTGCCCGTCGCCGTGGAGGCCCCCCGCCACTCCGGCATTGGTGGTTTGCTGGACTACGCAAGTGAGCAGGCACTGCCACCTGGCACGCTGATCCGGGTGCCGCTGGGCCGGCGCGACGTGCCCGGCCTCGTCTGGGACACAGGCCCCGACACACTGCCCACGAGCGCCGAACTGCGGCCCATTGCCGCCGTGCTGAACGCGCTGCCACCGCTTGGCGCAGACTGGCGTGCGCTGATCGACTTTGCCGCCGCCTACTACCAGCGCAGCGTGGGTGAACTGGCGCTGAGCGTGCTGCCACCCGAACTGCGCAAGATGGACAACCTGCGCCTGGCCCGCCGCGTGGCACGCCTGCAAAAGCTGCCGCCTGTGGTGGCACCCGCAGGTGACGCGCCGGCGCTGCGGCCTGTGCTCAGCGCCGAGCAGACCACCGCGCTGGCCGCGCTTGCCCAGATGGCCTTGCCCCATGGCGTGGCCAAGCCCGTGCTGCTGCATGGCGTTACCGGCAGCGGCAAGACCGAGGTGTATCTGCACGCCGCCGAGGCCACGCTGGCGCTGGGCCGGCAAGCCCTGGTGCTGGTGCCCGAGATCAACCTCACGCCGCAGCTGGAGGCGCGCTTTGCGGCGCGCTTCCCAAGCCGCGTGCTGGTCAGCTTGCACAGCGGCCTGACGCCGGCACAGCGCTTGCGCCACTGGTTGCTGGCCCATCTTGGCCTGGCCGACCTGGTGCTGGGCACGCGGCTGGCGGTGTTTGCGCCCCTGCCACGCCTGGGGCTGATCGTGGTGGACGAAGAACACGACCCGTCGTTCAAGCAGCAAGAGGGCGCTCGCTACTCGGCGCGCGACCTGGCCGTGTGGCGCGCCCACCATCAGAAGTTGCCCGTGCTGCTGGGATCGGCCACACCTTCGCTGGAAACCTGGCAGCGTGTGCAAGAAGGCCGCTACCTGCGCCTGCCCCTGGCGCAGCGCATTGGGGGTGGCGCCATGCCGCGTGTGCGGCTGCTGGACATGGGTGCCTTGCACAAGGTGGAAGGCGTGGAACGTGTGCTCGCCCCGCTGCTGCTGACGGCGCTGCAAGAGCGCATAGAGCGTGGCGAACAAAGCCTGCTGCTGCTCAACCGCCGGGGCTACGCGCCGGTGCTGCACTGCACGGCATGCGGCTGGAAGAGCGGCTGCGCGCACTGCAGCGCCTGGCGCGTGTTCCACAAGTCAGACCGCACGCTGCGCTGCCACCACTGCGGGCTGAGCGAGCGTGTGCCCCGCGCCTGCCCCGACTGCGGCAACCTTGACATCGCCCCCATGGGGCGCGGCACCGAAAAGCTGCAGGAGCAGTTGGCCGCGCTGCTGCCTGGCGCCCGCATCGGCCGCATCGACGCCGACAGCACCCGTGGCGTGGGCACGCTGCAGCAGCAACTGCAGGCCGTGCACGACGGTGACGTGGACGTGCTCGTGGGCACACAAATGGTGGCCAAGGGGCACGACTTTCGCCGCATGACTCTGGTGGCCGCCGTCAACCCCGACACCGCGCTCTTCAGCAGCGATTTCCGGGCCCCCGAGAGGCTCTTTGCGCTGCTGATGCAGGCCGCAGGCCGCGCCGGGCGCAGCGCCGAGCAGGCCGCACGCAGCGAGATGTGGGTGCAGACCTGGCACCCGCGCCACCCCATCTATGCCGCGCTGCGTGCGCACGACTACGACGCCTTTGCCGCCGCGCAGTTGGAGGAACGGCGCGCCGCCGGCCTGCCGCCTTTTGCCGCACTGGCGCTGCTGCGGGCCGACGCACGCACGGCCGCCGTGGCCGCCGACTTCCTGGCCGATGCCAGCGCCCTGGCGCAGGCATGGGGCGGTGTCACCGTCTACCCCGCCGTGCCGCCCCATGTGGCCAAGGTGGCCGATGTGGAGCGCATGCAGATGCTGGTGGAATCGCCATCGCGCGGCGTGTTGCAGCGCATGCTGGCCGCCTGGTTGCCGCAGTTGCACGTGGTGCGCGCACGGCACAAGGGCTTGCTGCGCTGGGCGGTGGACGTGGACCCGCTGGTGATCTGACCGCCTGGCTCACGGCGCACCGCGCGGCTGCGGCATGCCGAACCACGGGCGCAGCCAGCGCACGCGGCGCACCAGCAGGTAGGTCAACCCACAGGCGGCAAAGGTCAGCGCCACCAGCACGGTGGCCTCCACGGCCTGGGGCAAGCCCAGCCGCACCAGGTGGTGCGCGGCCACCACGATTACCGTCTGGTGCACGATGTAGGCGGGAAAGGCAGCCTCGGCAAGGGGGCGCCGCCAGCGCCCGCTGCGCCCACGCAGGTGGCGCCGGGCAAAGCCCAGCGCAGCCAGCACAGGCAGCCAGTGGCGCGTGGCGCCCAGTGCCAGCCAGGCGGCTTGCCCCCACGCAGGCAGCGCGTCCCAGCCGCCCAGGGCTTGCAGCACGCGTGGCATGCCCACCAGCACCAGCACAGCACCACCCAACGCCCACCAGCGCAACCGCAGCGCGGCACGCCAGGCGCCGTGCCGGTCGTCTGCGTGGCCAAACAGGCCCAGGCCCAGCAGGAACACGCTGCCAAACAAGGCGTGGTTGAACCAGTCCCAGAGCAGGTTGTGGGTGGACGGAAAGGGCAGCACCAGGTGCTGGCGTAGCAGTGCCAGCAGCAGGCATGGCAGCCACAGCAGCCGGTACCCGGCCACCAGGCCCTGCCAGCGTGGGTGGGCCAGCCATGCCGTGCCCCACAGGCGGCAGGCGGCCAGCAACAGCAAGGTGTAGGCCCACAGGTAGGCCACAAACCACAGGTGGTTCCAGGTGGGCAGGGTCAGGCAGTGGCCGTCACGGCAAAAGCTGTGGTCGGCCGCAAAGTAGCGCGCCAGAAAGTCCATGTAGCTGCCGCCATAGCCCAGTTTTTCCACTACCTCCAGGTAGGGCTGCGGCGGCACGATGACGGCCATGCCCAGCAGCAACGGCAGCAGCAGGCGCTTGCTGCGGGCGCTGGCGCTTGCGGCCGCACTGCCCGCTTGCAGTGCCAGCCCCATGGCCGCACCCGAGACCACAAACAGCAGGCACAGGCGCCAGGGTGCCGACAGCATCATCCAGGGCTCCAGGGCTGGCACCGGGTGGGGTGACTTCACATGCCAGTCCCAGGGCACGTAGAACATGCCCGCGTGGTACAGGATGAGCAGGCCGAAGGCGGCAATGCGCAGCCAGTCGAGCTCGGTGATGCGGCCGGCAGGGGCGGCGGCGGGTCGTGCGTTCATGGGGGAACTGGCGTCGTTGGTCATGGCCCCAGCCTGCCTGCGGCGGCGTTGTTTGCGGGGGCCAGGTGACGAGCCGCTGCCCAGCAAGGTTCAACCGCGCTGCCCTGGGGGCGGCTGTTTACACTGCCGCGCGATGGCCACACCCCCCAACGCCTGGCTGCACCTGTACCTGCGCATCCGCCGCCCGGTCGAGGTGCTGTTGTGGGTGTTGATCTTCGTTGTTGAAGTGCTGGCCAACACCCAGGTGGTGCTGATGGACATCCGCCAGCACCAGCTGAGCGTGGCGCCGTGGGAAGTTCTGACCTGGGAAGCCAGCAGCAACGTGGTCTGGCTGGCCCTGTTGCCGGCCCTGGTGTGGATGCTGGACCGCAAACCCTTGGGTTGGGCCACGTTCTGGCGCAGCCTGCCTTGGCATGTGCTGGCCAGCGGGGTGTTCTGCGCCGTCCATGTGGCCGCCATGGTGGCCCTGCGCAAGGCGGTGTATGCCCTGCACGGCAGCCACTATGAATTCGGGCCCTGGGCCGGCGGCCTGCACTACGAGGCGCTGAAAGACATCCGCAGCTACTTTCTGATCCTGGGCGGGGTCAGTGCCTACCGGCTGCTGCTGTGGCGCTGGCAGGGCGAAGCCTCATGGCTGAACAAGCCCGATGGCACCCCTGACGCGCCTGCGCTGCCGCCCGCCGCCGAGTTGCCTGCCCCGGTCGAACCCACAACTGCCGCGCCCGCGGGTGCTGAAGCCGGCCTGCCCCAGCGTTTCCTGGTGCGCAAGCTGGGCAAGGAGTTTTTGCTGCCCATGGCAGAAATTGAGTGGGTGCAGGCGTGCGGCAACTACGTCAACCTGCACCGCCAGCAGCATGACTACCCGCTGCGCAGCACGCTGGCGGCCATCGAGCCCGCATTGGTGGGTTTGGGCTTTGTGCGCGTGCACCGCAGCTACCTGGTGAACCTGCACCTGGTTCAGGTGATCGAGCCCACCGAAGCCGGCGACGCCCGTCTGCGCTTGCGAGACGGCAGCACGGTGCCGTGCAGCCGCACCCATCTGGACGCCCTGCGCAAGCGACTGGCTCGCGCATAAGCGGCCGCGCCAGGTGCGCCCGGCGCGGGCCTTCAGCTTGCCAGCACGCGCTGCAACTGCAGTGCCTCGGCCGCGTGGGCCGTGCTGATGGTGGTGCTGCCGGCCAGATCGGCCACCGTGCGTGCCACCTTCAGGCAGCGGTGCAGGCGGCGGCCGCTCCAGCCCAGGCGTTCGGCAGCCGTGCGCAAGAAGCGTGAGGCGGCCTCGTCGAGCACACAGAACTCGTCAATGCGGCCGGCCTCCAGCAGCGCGTTGGGCTCGCCCTGCCGGGCCACTTGCCGCTGCCGTGCCGCCGCCACGCGGGTGGCCACGTCGGCACTGGGCTCGCCGTCGGGCAAGGCCATCAAGGCGGCGGCGGGTGCGGCCAGCACTTCCACCTGCAAGTCGATGCGGTCGAGCAGCGGGCCCGAGAGCTTGCCCTGGTATCGCGCCACCGCTTCGGGTGTGCAGCGGCAGGCTTTGCCCAGGCCTGCGGGCGCGCCCAGCCAGCCGCAGGGGCAGGGGTTCATGGCCGCCACCAGCTGAAAGCGCGCCGGGAAGCTGGCCTGCCGCGCTGCGCGCGAGATGGTGATGCGGCCGGTTTCCAGCGGCTCGCGCAGGGCCTCCAACGCGGCCCTGGGGAATTCGGGCGTCTCGTCCAGAAACAGCACACCACCATGCGCCAACGAGATTTCACCCGGGCGCGGCGGAGAGCCACCCCCCACCAGGGCCACGGCGCTGGCCGTGTGGTGCGGGGCCCGGGTGGGGCGTTGGCCAAAAGCCAAGGTGGGCGCAGATGCGTGCGCCAGGCCCGCCAATGCGGCACTGGCCAGCGCTTCTTCGTCGCTCAGCGGGGGCAGCAGGCCGGGCAGGCGTTGCGCCAGCATGGACTTGCCGGTGCCCGGCGGGCCGATGAAGAGCACGCTGTGGCCGCCGGCGGCGGCGATTTCCAGTGCACGCTTGGCCGACGCCTGGCCCTTGACGTCACGCAGGTCCGGCCCCGGCGGCGCGGGCGTGCGGGGCAACGGCACGGCCACCGGCAAGGGCACGGCGGCGTCGCCCGGCAGCAAGGACGCCACCACCTCGGCCAACGTGCGTGCGCTGCGCACGTCCAGGCCCGGCACTTGAGCGGCTTCACGTGCACTGGCCTCGGGCAGCACCAGGGTGCGTGTGGGGCCCGCGTGTCGCAGCGCCAGTGCCAGGGCCAGTGCGCCACGCACCGGGCGCAGTTCTCCGGCCAGGCTCAGTTCGCCGGCAAATTCAGCGGCTGCCAGGCGTTGCGCGTCGAGCAAACCGTCAGCGGCCAATATGCCCAGCGCCATGGGCAGGTCAAAGCGGCCGGTTTCCTTGGGCAGGTCGGCCGGCGCCAGGTTCACGGTGATTCTCTTGTTGTGCGGAAAGGCAAAGCCGCTTTGCTGCAAGGCGGCGCGCACCCGCTCGCGCGACTCTTTGACTTCGGTGTCGGCCAACCCCACCAGCGTAAAGCTGGGCAGGCCGTTGGCCAGTTGCACCTCTACATGCACAGGCGGCGCTTGCAGGCCGTCGAGTGCGCGGCTCATCACCACGGCCAGCGACATCTTGTATTTCCTCCCCTGCGGGCATTGTGCAGGCCGCTTTGCACTTGTGGCGCCGCACCAAAGCTGTGCCGCTGACCTGAATGCTTTGTTTTGGTGCGCTCTCACCATGTGGCCATGCCCACCATGCGCTCTGGCAGGGCGCGTTTGCAGCGTGTGGGCGATTGGCACAGAACCTGCAAACACCGGCTCAGTCGCCCAATTCACACAACGTTCGTTCGGAGCCCTTATGAAGAAATCTGTCCTTGGAATGATGGCCGCTGTGGCCCTGGCATCGCTGCCCGCCGTGTCCTACGCGCAGCTGGCGTTCAACGTGGGCGCCACCACCGACTACCGCTACCGCGGCATTTCGCAGTCGCGTGTAAAGCCGGCGTTGCAAGGCGGCGTGGACTACGCGGCTGGCGCGTTCTACGTGGGCGCCTGGGCGTCCACCATCAAGTGGATCAAGGACTTCGGCGGTGACGCCAAGCTGGAAATCGACCTGTACGGCGGCTACAAGGGCGACATCATCAAGGACGCACTCACCTTCGACGTGGGCGCGCTGACCTACCAGTACCCCAGCAACAAGCTGGCCCCCAGCGCCAACACCACCGAGCTCTACGGCGCCCTGACCTACGGCCCGGCCACGGTGAAGTACTCCCACGCCGTGAGCAACACGTTTGGCGCGCCCGACAGCAAAAACAGCTACTACCTTGAAGCCTCGGCCGGTTTTGACGTGGGCGCAGGCATCACGCTCACCCCGCACCTGGGCTACCAAAAGATCAGCGGCCCGGCCGCCAGCGTGGCCACCTACACCGACTACTCGCTGGCCGTGTCCAAGGACTTCAGCGGCTTGGTGGTCAGCGCCACCATCGTCGGCACCGATGCCGACAAGGGCTTTTATTCCTCGCCGGTCAACGGCAAGGAATTGGGCAAGGCCGGCCTTGTGCTGGCCGTCAAGTACAACTTTTGAGTACCGGAGACACAAACATGAAGATGGTGACCGCCATCGTCAAGCCCTTCAAGCTTGACGAAGTTCGTGAGGCCCTCAGCGCCATTGGCGTGCAAGGCATCACCGTGACCGAAGTCAAGGGCTTCGGTCGTCAAAAGGGCCACACCGAGCTGTACCGCGGTGCCGAGTACGTGGTGGACTTTCTGCCCAAGGTCAAGATCGAAGCGGCCGTGGACGAGAGCATCGTCGACCGCGTCATCGAAGCCATCGAAGCCTCGGCCCGCACCGGCAAGATCGGCGACGGCAAGATCTTTGTGACCACGCTGGAACAGGTGGTGCGCATCCGCACCGGCGAGACCGGCAAGGACGCCCTTTAAAGCGCACCCACCCCACCCGAGCACACCA
>CAZUKT010000068.1:0-558 GCA_964620975.1 uncultured Rubrivivax sp.
CAGCTACCCGCACTGCTGGCGCCACAAGACGCCCGTGATCTACCGCGCTGCCGCGCAGTGGTTTGTGCGCATGGACGAAGGCGACGGCGTCTGCACCGTGGACAAAGCCCCCGGCACGCTGCGCCACACCGCGCTGGCCGCCATCGACCAGACCGGCTTCTACCCAGAAAACGGCCGCGCCCGGCTGCGCGACATGATCGCCGGCCGGCCCGACTGGTGCATCAGCCGCCAGCGCAACTGGGGCGTGCCCCTGCCCTTCTTCCTGCACAAGGTGACGGGTGAATTGCACCCCGACACACTGGCGCTGATGGACCGCGCTGCGGCCTTGGTGCAGGCCGGCGGTGTGGAGGCATGGAGCCAGCTCGACCCCGCCGACTGGCTGGGCCTTGATGGCGAGCATTCGGCGCCGCACTACGCCAAGAGCACCGACATTCTTGACGTGTGGTTTGACTCCGGCTCCACCTTCAGCCACGTGCTGCGTGGTTCGCACCAGGGTGCGCCCGGCAATCTGGGCCGCCACGACAGCGGCCCCGAGGCCGACCTGTACCTGGAAGGCCA
>CAZUKT010000068.1:568-13243 GCA_964620975.1 uncultured Rubrivivax sp.
CTCACCCACGGCTTCACCGTGGACGGCCAGGGCCGCAAGATGAGCAAGAGCCTCGGAAACTTCGTCGAAATGCGCAAGATCACCAGCACCCTGGGTGCCGAGATCATCCGCATGTGGGCTGCGGCCACCGACTATTCGGGTGACCTGTCCATCGACGACACCATCCTCGCGCGTGTGGTGGACAGCTACCGCCGCATCCGCAACACACTGCGCTTTCTGTTGGCCAACACCAGCGACTTTGACGCCACACAGCACGCCGTGCCGGTGGCCGAGATGCTGGAAATTGACCGCTGGGCCATGAGCCGTGCGGCCGAGTTGCAGGCCGAACTGCTGAAGCACTTTGAGGTCTACGAATTCCACCCCGTGGTGGCCAAGCTGCAGGTTTTTTGCGCCGAAGACCTGGGTGCGTTTTATCTGGATGTGCTGAAAGACCGCCTCTACACCACCGCCCAGGGTTCCCACGCCCGGCGCAGTGCGCAGACCGCGCTGTGGCACATCACGCACAGCATGCTGCGCTGGATGGCGCCCTTCCTGAGCTTCACCGCCGAAGAGGCCTGGGCACTGTTTGACGGCGGGGCCCAGGGCAACGGCGGCAAGGACAGCATCTTCATGCAGACCTTCTGGCCACTGCCCACCCCGGACACGCACCTGCTGAAGAAGTGGACCCGCGTGCGCGAACTGCGTGACGGCGTCAACAAGGAAATCGAGTCCCTGCGCGCTGCCGGCGGCGTGGGTTCGTCACTGCAGGCCCATGTGCGCGTGACCGTGCCGCCGCAAGACCTGGCGCTGCTGCAGACGCTGGGCGACGATCTGAAGTTTGTGCTCATCACCTCCACCGCCGACTTGCAGGCCGGCGACGCCATGGCGGTTGCCGTGAACGCCAGCACCGCCACCAAGTGCGAGCGCTGCTGGCACTGGCGCACTGACGTGGGCCACGACGCCACGCACCCCACGCTGTGTGGCCGCTGCACCAGCAACCTGTACGGCGCGGGTGAAACCCGCGCCGTGGCCTGAACATGGCGCGCGGCAAACAAGCGGGTGCGCCGGGCCTGGCGTTGTGGCTGGGCCTGGCGGCCATCGTGATGCTGGCCGACCAGGTCACCAAGACAATGATCGTCGGCTCTTTTCAGTATGGCGACGTGCGCCCCGTGACCGAGTTCTTCAACCTCGTGCGCGCGCACAACACCGGCGCCGCCTTCAGCTTCATGGCCGACGCTGCCGGCTGGCAGCGCTGGTTCTTCATCATCGTGGGCGTGCTGGCGTCGGGCTTCATCGTCTGGATGATCCGCAACTACCCGACGCAAAAACTCTTCTGCTTTGCCGTCAGCATGATCATGGGCGGTGCGCTGGGCAACGTGATCGACCGCCTGTTGCACGGCTACGTGGTGGACTTTCTGCAGTTCCGCTTCTCGGTGCTGGAACCGATATTTCAAGGTGGCTACTTTCCCAGCTTCAACATCGCCGACAGCGCCATCACGCTGGGCGCGATTTGCCTGATCCTGGACGAAGTGGTGCGCGTGCGACGGTCAAGCTGACAAGCCCGCCGGCTGGGTCAAGGCGATGCCGGGCCGGGTAGTTGCCCGGCCGCCGACCCGTAGTAGTCCGGTAGCGGCGTCCAGGTGGCGTTGGTACAAGCGGGGCTGCCCAAACCTGCCCTGTCGCAAGACCTCCGCCCATGCCCACCCGCCCCGTTCCAGACCTCCCTGACGCCGCAGCAGCAGATTCCTCGCCGGCCACCGTGCTGCGCCCCCTGCGGCTTGGCGCGCCTTTGCAGTGGCTGCAGTTGGGCTGGCAAGACTTCAAGCGTGCGCCGGCCATCGGCTTGTTCGGCGGTGGCTGCTTCATGGTCATGGGCTGTGCGCTGCTGGCGGTGTGCGCGTACTCACCGGCTTATGTGCTGGCGTTGTCGGGGGGGTTCCTGCTCATGGGCCCTTTTCTGTGCCTGGGCATGTACCGCGTCAGCCAGCGCCTTGAAAACGGCGAAACGCCGGGGTTTGTCGACTCGGTGATGGCTTGGCAGGCACGCACCGGGCAACTGGGCATCTTTGGCGTGGTGCTGCTGGTGCTGGAGATGCTTTGGGCGCGCAGCACGCTGGTGGTCTTTGCCGTTACCTTTGATGGCATCCCTGACTTCAAAGGCTCGTTGATGGCCCTGCTGGACCCCGAGAACCTCGTCTTCACAGGGGTGTGGCTGGTGCTGGGCTTTGTCTTTGCATCGCTCATCTACGCCGTCAGCGTGGTGTCCATGCCCATGATCCTGCACCGCCGCACCGACGCCATCAGCGCCGGCCTGACCAGCATGCGCCTGGTGCTGTCGCAAACCGGTGTGATGTTCATCTGGGCTGCCTTGATATCGGGCCTGGTGCTGCTGGCCCTGCTGCCCTGGTTTGCCGGCTTGCTGGTGGTGGGGCCGGTGCTGGGGCACGCGTCTTGGCACGCGTACCGGGCGGCTGTGGCCGACTAGCGCCCCCCTAATACGAAGTAGTGGCACCCCGCGAACCTGGGGCTGCCCATATCAGCGACTGCCGCAACACGCGCGGCGGTCCGGCCGATAGCCGTTCAGACCAGCAACCACCACAGGAACCCCATCCCATGAACTTCTCCAGCCTTGCCTCACTCAGCCGTTCAGTGGCCTTGGTGGCCACCCTGGGCTGCGCCGCAGTCGCCCAGGCCGCGCCCATCACCTACCTGTTCACGGGTCTGGCCAGTGGCACCTTCCTCTCGCCCAACAGCACGGCCGGCGCCGTTGGCTTCACTGGCCAGGCACTCACGGTGACCATCACCACCGACACGGCCAACATCGACACCTCGCGCTTTGGCGCCAACACCCCGGCCACCAATGCGCTGGTCTCTGGCGCCATCAGCGTAACCACGCTGGGCAACGGCACGTTCAATGACCAGCTTTACGTCTTTAACAACCAGACTAACGAAGTCGTCGGTTTCGGCTCGCTGGCCAACAACGACCTCATCAACATCACCAACTTGACAGCGGGTCTCGACGCGTACGACCTGAAAACCGCTTTCGGTCCCATGGGTGGATCGTCGTTCGTTGCGCAGTTCGTGAACGTTGCCCTGAGCTTCGGAACGCTCAACCTGACG
The DNA here is from genome assembly GCA_964620975.1 of uncultured Rubrivivax sp. Classification (GTDB taxonomy): domain Bacteria; phylum Pseudomonadota; class Gammaproteobacteria; order Burkholderiales; family Burkholderiaceae_C; genus Rubrivivax. Next base: position 3,668 of record CAZUKT010000068.1, read on the forward strand.
AGCCTGCAAGACGCCACCTTCCAGGCGGTGACGCGCAACACCGTGCCCGAGCCGCAATCCCTGGCTCTGGCCTTGGTCGCCTTGGGCTTGATGGTTGCAGCAGGCGCAAGTCGCCGCAGCGCCGCAGCGGCCTGACACCAGCCAACACGTGCGGGTGGGGTTGATGGGTGAGCCCATGCGGGCTCACCACTCAAGCAGAAGACTCAGCGCCGATCGCCCATGGCGTGGGCGATGGTGCCCAGATCCACATATTCAAGCTCACTGCCCGCCGGCACACCCCGCGCCAGCCGCGTGACCTTGAGCCCCCGCGCTCGCAAGGCCTGCGCAAGGGCGTGCGCCGTGACCTCGCCTTCAGCGGTGAAGCCGGTGGCCAGGATCACCTCCTGCACCACGCCGTCGGCGGCGCGCTCCATCAGCCGCGCGGCGCCGATGTCGTCGGCCCCCACCCCATCCAGCGGGCTGATGCGGCCCATCAGCACAAAGTACAGGCCCATGTAGCTGCCGCTGCGTTCAAGCGCAGCTTGGTCGGCGGGTGTCTCCACCACACAAAGCAACTGCGGGTTTCGGCGCGGGTCCTGGCAGGTGCTGCAGACGTCGGATTCGGTGAAGGTGTGGCAGCACTGGCAGTGCCGCATGCGCTGCATGGCGTCGGTCAACGCGCCGGCCAGGCGGCGGGCGCCGTCGCGGTCGTGTTGCAGCAGATGAAAGGCCATGCGCTGCGCCGACTTCACGCCCACGCCGGGCAGGTGCCGCAGGGCGTCGATCAGGCCTTGCAGCGCCGGTTCGTTCACCGCAACAGGGCGTTCAGAACGGGAACTTCATGCCCGGGGGCATGGGCATGCCGGCCGTGAGCTTGCCCATCTTGGCCGTGCTCACCTCTTCGGCCCGGCGCACGGCGTCGTTGAATGCCGCCGCCACCAGGTCTTCAAGCATGTCCTTGTCATCGGCCAGCAGGCTGGGGTCGATGGTGATGCGCTTGACGTCGTGTTTGCAGGTCATGGTGACCTTGACGAGGCCGGCGCCTGACTGGCCTTCGACCTCCATCTGCGCCAGTTCGTCCTGGGCGCGCTTCATGTTGTCCTGCATCGCCTGGGCCTGCTTCATCAAGCCGGCGAGTTGGCCCTTCATCATGGTGCTGTGTCCTTGTGGTGTTCAAACGGGTTTGATCGAGCCCGGCACGATGCGCGCGCTCTTGAACTGGCTCAGCAGCTCACGCACGACCGGGTCGTTGTGGATGGTGTCTTCGGCCACGCTTTGGCGGCGCGCGCGCTCAGCGGCGTCGCGCCGGGCGGGTGAATCATCGGGCACGCCAGCTTGCACCACCACCTGCAGCACATGGCCCAGCGCGGCGCCCAGTGCGGCGCCCAGTTTTTCGGCCATGGCGGGGTTGCGCAAGGGTTCACGCTCGACCACCAGGTGCCAGCTGGGTGGCACGGTGTTTTCGTCGATGCGAAGCAGGCCAGCTTGCTGCGCAAGCTCTCGCACCATGGCGGCAATGGCACCTTGTTCAGCCAGCGACTTGACGAGTTGGTTCCAGCGCTCACCCAGCTCACGCGGTGCGGCAATGGGCACAGGTACAGGCACCGGCGCAGCGCTGGGGGCTGCGGCCACGGGTGTTGCGCCTGCATCCGGCGGCGGCGGCAGGGCCACCGGCGTCAATGCCTCGCTGACTGCGGCAGCAGTTTGCGCAGGAGTCGCGGGCACGCGCACCGGCACGTCAGGCGGCGAAGCCGAGGCCGGCAGGGGCACCGTGCGCGGCGCGGCCGGCTGGGCCACAGCCAAGGCCGGCGGCGCGGGTGCACGCAGCGGCGCCGAGCGCGGCTCACGTGGGCTTTCAGCCGGGCGGGCTGCTGCCGGGCTGCCTTGCGCAGCAAAGGCAAACGGCCGCAACAGCACCATGGTGAGCGCGGCGTATTCGTCGCTCATCAGGCTCAGTTCGTCGCGGCCATGCAGCACCATGCTGTAGAGCAACTGCGTCTCGTCGGCGGGCATCACGGGGGCCAACTGACGGGCATCCTCGGTGTCGGGATCTTGTGTGTCCAGCGCGCCGGGCACGGCCTGCTCCACCGCCATTTGCTGCAGCAACATGGCAACTTCTTCCAGCGTGGCAGCCGCTGACAAACCCAGGCCACGCAATCCGTCCACCGCCGCCAGCACGGCCGCGCCGTCGCGCGCGGCCACGGCCGACACGATGGCCCGTGCGTGGCCCCGGTCTACGCTGCCCAACATGGCTCGCACCACGCCCTCGTCGAGCCGGCCGCTGCCGTAGGCGATGGCCTGGTCGGTGAGCGACAGGCCGTCGCGCATGGAGCCGCGTGCAGCGCGTGCCAAGAGGCGCAGCGAGCCATCGTCGGCCTGCACACCTTCAGCCTGCAGCACGCGCAAGAGATGTTCACGCACGGTGGCCGGCGCCATGGGCCGCAGGTTGAACTGCAGGCAGCGGCTCAGCACCGTGGGCAGCACCTTGTCAGGGTCGGTGGTGGCCAGCACGAACTTCAGGTACTCGGGCGGCTCTTCCAGCGTCTTGAGCAGCGCGTTGAAGGCGTCCTTGGACAACTGGTGCGCTTCGTCGATCATGAAGACCTTGAATCGGCCGACACCGGGCTTGTACGCGGCGCGCTCGATCAAGTCCTTGATTTCGTCCTTGCCACCGTTGCTGGCCGCGTCCATCTCGATGTAGTCGAGATAACGGTCAGCATCGATCTCGGTGCAGGCTTGGCACACGCCACAGGGCTCGGCCGTGATACCCCCCGTTCCGTCGGGCCCGGTGCAGTTCAGGCTCTTGGCCAGGATGCGACTGACCGTGGTCTTGCCAATGCCACGCGTGCCGGTAAAGAGGTAGGCGTGGTGCAGGCGCTGCGACTGCAGGGCATTGCTCAGCGCTTGCACCACGTGCTCCTGACCCACCATTTGCGCAAAGTTGCGCGGGCGGTATTTGCGGGCGAGAACGACGTAGGCCATGGAAAACGATTCTACGGGGGCAGGGATAATCTCCGGCCATGACGACACCGACCCCCACCCCGCTGAGCTATGAACAAGCCGGCGTGCAGTACGACCTGATCGACCCCCTGAAGGTTGCGGCGCAACGTTCGGCGGCGGCCACCGCCACGCACCTGGCCGGCCACGGGTTTGCTGAAGTGGCTGAGTCGCGCGGCGAGTCCGCCTACGTCGTGGACGTGGGCCCGTTTTACATGGCCAGCATCGTTGAATGCCTGGGCACCAAGACGCTGGTGGCCGACGAAATGGCCAGGCTCACGGGCCGCAGCTGGTTTGCGGGCATCGCGCAAGACACCATCGCCATGGCCATCAACGACCTCATCACGGTGGGCGCCACGCCGCTGGTGGTGCAGGCCTACTGGGCCGCCGGCGGCAGCGATTGGTTTTCAGACACCCACCGCGCCCAGGCGCTGGTGCAGGGCTGGAAGCAGGCTTGCGACGTGTGCAAGGTGGCCTGGGGCGGTGGCGAAACACCCGCTCTGGCGGGCATCGTCGAAGCCGGTCGCATCGACCTTGCCGCCTCCTGCACCGGGCTGGTCAACCCGAAGACGCGCCTGACGCTGGGCGACAAGCTCGGGCCGGGCGATGCGATCGTGCTGCTGCAGAGCAGCGGCATCCACGCCAACGGCCTGAGCCTGGCGCGCAAGCTGGCCGAGCGCCTGCCCCAGGGCTACCTCACCGAGGTGGCACCCGGCCTGAGCTTTGGCCAAGCCCTGCTGGCACCCACCACGCTGTATTCCCCCGTGACCGAGGCCCTGTGGGCTGCGGGCGTGCGTGTGCACTACGCTGCCAACATCACCGGGCATGGCTGGCGCAAGCTGTTGCGCCACCCCAAGGCGCTGGGTTATCGCATCCACACAGTGCCACCGGTGCCGCCGGTGCTGCAGTTCATTGCGCAGCAGGCCGGGCACGGTGCCGAAGAGGCCTACGGCACGCTCAACATGGGCGCGGGTTTTGCGCTTTACGTGCATGCCGACGACGCCGAGCGCACGGTTGCCGTGGCGCAGGCCTGCGGTGTGCCGGCCTGGGTGGCGGGCCGGGTGGAGGCGGGCGCCAAGCAGTTGGTGATCGAGCCCCTGGGTGTCACCTACAGCGGCGAGACCCTGCAACTGCGGTGATTCAACCGCGCTGAACGAGGGGCGCAGAAAACGGGCGCGGCAGCCGTCGCCTACAATCGCCCGTGACGGGCCTCCCCGCATGGAAGCGCGCCCAACCGGGTCAGGTGGGGAACCAAGCAGCCCTTAGCGTTGCAACCAGTGCCGGGGGTAAGGCTCGTCACCTTTGCAGCACTTTGGCTGCAGCGCCGCTGCTCAAGCGCCGCGCTGGAATGCCGCCACGGCTTCTTCACGCAAAGCACGCAGGACACCCAGGTCGGCCTCGGTCAAGACGATGGATCCCATCTGGTTCTTGTCCGCATAGATCAGCCCGAAAGGTGCGCCCTTGATCAGCAGCGGCATCACCAGAAAGGTGGCCGCGTTGACGCGTTTGCGGTACCACAGCGGCAGCCGGTTGGCCACCGTGGCCGTGTCCTTGACCAGCAGGTCGGCACCCTTGGCGCACAGGGCGGCAAAGAGGTCGCCGTGCGTCGCGCCTTCCAGTGACACCCGAAACGCCGCACTCACATCGGCGGCCCCTGCGCCGATGCCCAGTCGCCCTACCAGATGCCCGCTCCTGGGCTCGCGCAGGCACAGCACCACACAACGGAAGTCGAGTGCGCGCTGCAGGGTGTCCAGCACCAGGTTGAGCACTTCGTTGAGCCGCAGTGGGTTGGCGGCCAGGGCGCTGCGCAGCGACGCCAGGCCATGGGCCAGCGCCTGGTGTGCGTTTTCGACCGGCGCCTGGTCAGCAGGCGCCGGATGCGCGTGCACCCCGGTGGGCCGGTGTTCGATGATGGTCTTGTCCATGGAACTGAGTGGCATGGTGGCTTCCAGCAGCCGCCGCGCGGGCGCGCCCGGTGCCACCTGCAAGCCCATGGCCTGCGCCAGCGTGGCCATGCGGCCGCGGGATTCGATGGCGGCCGACACCACCGCGCGCGGTTGCACGCCCAGCACGGGCCCGTACTGCTCGGCCACGGCATCCAGCGCCAGGGTCTGTGCGTGGCCGTCGCTGCCCAGCATGGCGCTGGTCATGGCATTGGCGCCGCGCCCCAGCCAGCGCAACCGGTCCAGGGCGTTGTGCGCGGCGTGGGTGGGTACGTCACCCACCGGCACACGCAGGGCCTTCTGCAGGTTGTCTGGCAGGCCCCAGGCCTTGGCCACGCCGGCGCCCAAGTCTTCAAGCCCGATGCCCAGCACCTTGCGCGCCGCCACCTCGCGGCTGACGTTGGTGTCGTCGCGCGCCACATGCTGGCGGATCTGCACCGCCTCTTCGGGAAAGTAGTACTCGGTGAGCATGCGGCCGAGGTTCTGGAACATTGCCGTCAAGAACGCTTCTTCGCTCTCGCGCGCCACGGGCGACAGTTCGCCCGCCATGGTGCCGGCCATCATGGCGCGAAGGAACTCCTCCTTCAGTTGCGCGGCGTGCGCCTTGTCGGTCATGTGTTCCAGCAAGAGCACTGACAAGGCCATGTTGCGAATGCCGGCAAAGCCCACCAGCGCCACGGCACGGCTGATGGTGCTGATGCCGCCGCCGGCCACCGCCGTGAAGTGCGCGGTGTTGACCATGCGCAGCAGCTTGTTGGTCAAGGCCACGTCGCGCAGGATCTCGTCGGCCAGGCTCTTCATGCTCTCGGTGTCTGAAGCGGCCAAGCGCTGGATGCGCACCACCGACTCCGACAGCGCCGGGAAGTCGGTCTTGTGCCGCATGCGGCGCAACAGGAATTCGAGCGTGGCGTTGCTTTGGCCCGATTCCGGGTCCACGCCGCCTTCAGGTTGCAGCCAGGCCTGCAAGGCCGCGTGCATGGAGCGTGCACTGTCGTGGCGCGTGCGCACGTCACGCGCCAAGGCGCGTTGCACGATGCCGCGCAGGGTGTCGTCCACCTTGGCGCTGGCCGGCAGCAGCAGGTCTTCGACCTGCACGCGCTGCACGGCACGCATGGGGTCGGTCTCGCGCATCAGCGGCGCGCCGCTCAGCAGTTCACCCAGCACCACGCCGGCAGAAAACACGTCCATCGCCGGCACCGGGGGCTCGCCGCGCGCAGCCTCGGGCGACATGTAGCCCGCCGTGCCCACGATGCGGCCTTGTTCGCCCCGGCCCTTGTCGGCCGTGCGGGCGGCGATACCGAAGTCCATGACCCGGGCACGGCCGTCGCGGCCCAGCAGGATGTTGGATGGTTTGAGGTCGCGGTGCACGATGCCTTGTTCGTGCGCGGCGGCCAGCGCGTCCAGCACGCCCAGCAGCAGCGCCACGGCCTCGCGCGCCGGCAAACGCGGTTTGCTGCGACGGGCCTCGGCCAGCGTGGGGCCGTCGACGAACTCGAAAACCAGGTAGGGCTGGCCGCCGTTGTCGTCAGCTTCAAACACCGGCACGATGTTCGGGTGCGTCAGACGGCTCACGGCACGCGCCTCGTGCAGCCACTGGCTCAGGGCTTCGGCGTCGGCTTCGGGGTTGAGCAGCTTGAGCGCCACTTCGCGGTCCAGTTGCGGGTCATGCGCGAGCCAGACCCGGGCCTGGGCACCGCGGCCCAATTCACGCAGCAGATGAAACCGGCCCAGCTTGCGCACCGGTGCGGCCACCGGGCTCACCTCCGTCCCCCGGGCGGCGCGGCGGCGCTCATGGTGGCATTGGCACGAAGGCCGTTGGCGCGACCTGGGGCCGGCGCCACAGCGGAGGGGTTCGGCGCACTCTCAGCCGCTGTTGCACGGCGGTGGGTGGCATCGTCCAATGGTGGGGCTTCGTCCAAGGGCATGGGCGCGGTAAAGGCAATGGGTGCGGCAGGCGCCGTCTGGCCCTGCAAGGCAGCCTGCAGGTCACGGAGATTGAGGTTGAGCACGCGCCCGTAGCGCTGCACCACGCGCTGCAGGGCCGGGATCACCCGCGCTGCGGGCATGGCGGCCGCCTCCACGGCTTCGTTGGCACAGCTGGCGACGTCGCGCAACATGTCGTCGTCAGACTCGGCACCACGCACGGGCGCGCCAACACTCTGGCGGCGGATCATGCCCAGCACCGTGTCGTCAAAACCCCAATAGCGGGCCACGGCCGAGCCTATGGATTCGATGTCGGCGCCCAGCACGGCGTGGGCCGCAACTTCTTCGCCCATGCCGGGCTCATCGGGTTCGCCCTCACGCGCGGCCGGCGCCGGCTGCATGAGGCGCTTGATCTGTTGTGCTTCGTCGGCAAAGTGGTAGTGCACCACCAACCGGCCCAGGTTCTGCAGCAACGTGATGAGGTAGATCACCTCGCCGTCGTAGCCCGCAGGCCGCAGCAGCAGCGCCAGGCGGCCGGCGCGCTTGCAGCGGTCAATGAGCTTTTCCAGCTCGGCGGCCCCCAGCGCATTGAGCGGGCCGGGCCATTCTCGCAAGGCCAGCGCTGCGCGTCGCACGCCGTCCATGCCCATCATGGCGATGGCACGGCGCACGGTCAGCACGGCGCCGCTGCCCGACACCTGGCTGCCACGCACCTGGGCTGAATTGACCACGCGCAGCAGCTCAAATGAAAGCGCCAGGTCCTCCAGCACCACCTCGGCCAGTTCGTTGGTGCGCTCGCGTTCCATCATGGCCAGCCGCGCTGCACGTGCGGCAGCGCCGGGGGACGACGGCAACGCGCCCGACGTGCGCAGCCGGTCGATCAGCAACGCCAACGGGCCGCCATCGGTGCCGGCCTCGGTTTGCAGCCAACCTTCCAGCGCGCGCAGCAAAGTGCGTGCGTTGCGGTAGCGCTGGCGCTCCTGGCGGTCGGTGGCGCGGTTGATGATGGCGCGCAGCGGCTCGGCCACCGGATGCGCCAGGCTCCAGGGCAGGCGCAGGATGTCGCGGCCATGCGGCGGCAGGCGTTGCAGCACGCGGCCTATGTCTTTTTCATCGAGAGCGCCATTGCCGGTGAGCAGGCCGTGCATCAGCACGCCTGCCGCCAGCACGTCCAGTTCAGCAGCCGCACGCTGGCTGCGCAAGGTAATGGTGTCGGCGCCCCCGGGTTCGGCCACCCCCGTTGCGCGCCCGGCCATCTCAGCGGCCACCGCCATGCCGGCCAGGCGCACCTGGCCGGTGTCGCTGACCATCAGCAAATAGGGCTGCAAATCATGGTGCACCACACCGGCCTCGTGGGCGAAGGCCAGGCCCTGCAACGCCTGGCTCGCCAACGCGGCCGCTTCGGCGCCCGGCAGGCCTTTGGTTGAAGCGCTGTCGGCCAGGGTCCTGGCGTCGCGGGGGTCATAGGCCACAAAAGGCCAGCCGTCCTGCACCCCCACCTCCACCACGGCCGCCAGGTTCGGGTGGTCGAGCCGCGACGCCTGGCGCAGGCTTTGCTGCCACTGCTCCAGCGCCACCGCGTCGGCAGGCTGCACACGCGGCAGCACGATCATCAGCTCCTGCCCAGTGCGCGGATCCAACACCTGCCAGGCCATGGTGCGGTCGCTCTTGCCCAGCAGCCGGGTCAATTGCCGGCGCCCAAACCAGCGCACAGGGTTGGCGCGGGCAGGCTTGGGGGCGTCTTGGATGGGTGCGGCCATGGCTATCGCATTGCAACGCGGGGCAGGCCCCGTCAATGCCCCGAACAGCGGGCCATTCCGCCAGCACTTTGCACCACTGGGCCGTTATGCGGCCGTGCTGCCACATGGCAGCTGCGCGCCCTGGGGCTATCGTCGCCATTGGCAATGGCTGCCGTGCAGCGCCGGCTCAAAACCGGGCCCTGTGTCAGAATCCTGGCGCCCTTCTTCCTATGGCCGCGTGCCGCCCAGCGCGCCGACAATCCCATGAGCAGCGAACTGATCAAACACGTCACCGACGACTCCTTCGGCAGCGAAGTCCTCCAGGCCGACAAGCCTGTGCTGGTTGACTACTGGGCCGATTGGTGCGGCCCCTGCAAGATGATTGCCCCCATCCTGGACGAAGTGTCCAAGGACTACGAAGGCCGCCTGCAGATCGCCAAGATGAACGTGGACGAAAACCGCGAAGTGCCCGGCAAATACGGCATCCGCGGCATTCCCACGTTGATGCTCTTCAAGGGCGGCGAACTGGCCGCCACCAAGGTGGGCGCGCTGTCCAAGGCGCAACTCACCGCCTTCCTTGACGGTCATCTATAATCTTTGTCAACGGCGCCGGTACTGCGGCGCCGCCTGACCCGCCACCACGCACCGCCCTCGCCAGCCACCGCTGGCTCTTGAAGGCCAGGCGCGTGGATCCGGCGCCAATCCACCAGCGTCCTTCTGCACGGCCAGCGCCAACCAGCGTATGAGCCGCTGCCGCGTCTACCCGAGGGTGCCGCATGCATCTGTCTGAACTCAAGGCCCAGCCGATTGCCGACCTCATCACGATGGGCGAAGCGTTGGAGATCGAAAACGTGCAACGCCTGCGCAAGCAGGAATTGATGTTCGCGATCATGAAGAAGCGCGCCCGGGCTGGCGAGCAGGTGTTTGGCGACGGTGTGCTCGAGGTGCTGCCCGACGGCTTCGGCTTCCTGCGCTCTCCCGACACCTCCTATCTC
>CAZUKT010000069.1:0-10354 GCA_964620975.1 uncultured Rubrivivax sp.
CTACGTCCCGAACGTAGCGCTCTACCAGGCTAAGCTACACCCCGATTAAAAAGCCGCACTGCGAGCGCCGTGCGGCATGTGTCGCCAACCCGTCAGTGTGACCTGTGGATCGAGCGCAGGCACAATTCTAGCAGAGCGTCGCGGGCCCTCGATGCTGGCAGCGCCGACAGCACAGCACGGGCCTTGTCGGCTTGCTGTTGTGCCGCCACGCGGGTGGCATCGAGTGCGCCAGTACGGCGCACGATGGCCAAAATCTCGGGCAATTTTTGCAGCTCGCCGTGTTCGATGGCATGCCGGATCAAGGCGCGTTCGTCCGCCGTGCCACGTTCCATGGCCACCAGCAGCGGCAGGGTGGGCTTGCCTTCGCGCAGGTCGTCGCCGACGTTCTTGCCGAGTTCGCCGGTGTTGCCTTCGTAGTCGAGAAGATCGTCCACCAGTTGGAATGCCGTGCCCAATGAGCGGCCAAAATCTGCGCAGGACTCTTCGAGTTCTGGTGGCGCACCTGCCAGCACGGCGCCCAGCCGTGCGCTGGCTTCAAACAACTTGGCTGTCTTGAAACGGATGACTTGCAAGTAGTCGTCCACCGACAGATCGGGGTCGTGCATGTTCATCAGCTGCAGGACTTCGCCTTCGGCGATGACGTTGGTGGCGTCGGCCAGCACCTCGAGTACACGCATGTTCTTGACCGAGACCATCATCTGGAAAGATCGCGAATAAAGGAAGTCGCCCACCAGCACGCTGGCCGCGTTGCCGAACATGGCGTTGGCTGTGGCACGGCCGCGTCGCAGGTCGGATTCGTCCACGACGTCGTCATGCAGCAGTGTGGATGTATGGATCAATTCCACTGTGGCCGCGAGTTCGTAGCGTTCAGAGCCTTCAAAACCCAAGGCTTCGGCAAATAGCAGCACCAGCCGAGGCCGGATGCGCTTGCCCCCAGCGCCAATGATGTAACGCGAAATCTGGTCGATCAGGGCGACGCGGGACGAGAGCCGGGCACGGATGACCGCATCGACTTCGAGCATGGCCGAATCGGTGGGGTCCGCAGCGGCGGTTGGAGTGGCGGGAGCGTCGAGCACAGGTGGCGCCGGGGAGTGTTCGCGCATTATAGGAAGAGGGGGCGGCGCGTCTCAGTCATGGCCCGCCCAATTTGCGCACATGCTATAGTCAAAGGCTCTGCGCCGAATGGAAAGCTCTATCTGCCCAGCCCGTGGATGATGCCACGGTCAGCCCCAGCCACACGTGGTGCGGGTCTGCAACGGGCCGGCAAGGCGGCGAGCGCGGGGATTCTTCGAAAGGTCACACATGTACGCGGTCATAAAAACCGGTGGCAAGCAATACAAGGTTGCAGCCGGCGAAAAGATCAAGGTAGAACAGATAGCTGCGGACGTGGGCCAGGAAATCGTGATCGAACAGGTTCTTGCCGTGGGAAGCGGCGCGGACCTCAAGGTTGGGGCTCCCTGGGTCGCGGGCGCGAACGTCAAGGCCACCGTGCTGTCGCACGGCCGGCACGACAAGGTTCGCATCTTCAAGATGCGCCGCCGCAAGCACTATCAAAAGCACGGCGGTCACCGCCAGAACTACACCGAGCTGCAAATTGGCTCGGTCAACGCCTGAGGAGCTGAACCATGGCACAGAAAAAGGGCGGCGGCTCAACCCGCAACGGCCGTGACTCCAAGCCGAAGATGCTCGGCGTCAAGGCTTTTGGTGGCCAGCAGATTTCTGCCGGCTCCATCATCGTGCGTCAGCGCGGTACCAAGTTCCATGCCGGCACAGGCGTGGGCATGGGCAAAGACCACACGCTGTTTGCGTTGGTCGACGGTTCCGTGTCGTTTGCGGTCAAGGGTTCATTGAACCGCCAGACCGTTTTCGTCACGCCGGCCTGAGCGTTTCCTTCGCTCACCCAGCGAAGCCCCGGCCTGCCGGGGCTTCTTCGTTTTCGGCAAGCACTAACATCCTCAGCCCATGAAATTCGTCGATGAAGCCCTGATCGACGTGTCCGCAGGACACGGCGGCGCCGGCTGTGTGAGTTTCAGGCGCGAAAAGTTCATCCCCTTCGGCGGCCCGAACGGCGGCGATGGTGGGCGCGGCGGCAGCGTGTGGGCGGTGGCCGACCAGAACATCAACACGCTCATCGACTACCGCTACACCCGCAGGCACGAAGCCAAGAACGGTGAAGCCGGGCGCGGGTCCGACCAGTTCGGCGCTGCGGGGCCGGACATCGAAATGCGCATGCCCGTGGGCACCATCGTGTCCGATGCCGAGTCGGGTGTTGTGATGACTGAGTTGCTTGAACATGGCCAACGCACTCTCATTGCAAAGGGGGGTGACGGCGGTTTTGGCAACATGCACTTCAAGACCAGCACCAACCGCAGTCCGCGCCAAAAGACACCGGGCTGGCCGGGCGAAGACTTCAAGATCAAGCTCGAATTGCGTGTATTGGCCGATGTGGGCTTGTTGGGCATGCCGAACGCGGGCAAGAGCACGCTGATCGCGGCCATCTCCAACGCCCGGCCCAAGATCGCCGACTACCCCTTCACCACGCTGCACCCCAACCTGGGCGTGGTGCGGGTGGGCCCGGAGCGCAGTTTTGTGGTGGCCGATGTTCCGGGCCTGATTGAAGGTGCATCTGAAGGCGCGGGCCTGGGCCATCGTTTCCTGCGCCATCTTCAGCGCACTCGTCTGCTGCTGCACATTGTTGATGCGGCACCGTTTGACGAAGGCGTGGACCCGGTGACGCAAGCCAAAGCCATCGTGGCCGAGCTCAAGAAGTACGACCCAAAGCTGCATGCCAAGCCGCGTTGGCTGGTCTTTAACAAGTTGGACATGGTGCCCGAAGACGAGCGCGAGCAGCGCGTCAAGGACTACGTGCGACGCTTGCGTTTCAAAGGGCCTGTCTTCAGCATTTCGGCTCTGGCACGCGACGGCCTGCAGCCTCTGGTCGAGCAGATATGGCACCACGTGGCCGAACAGCAACGCGTGGCTCCGCTGCCGGACCTGCGTTTTGATACCAAGATCCCGGGTGACGATGAGTAGTGTCCTGCACGGGGCGCGCCGAATCGTCGTCAAGGTCGGCTCCAGCCTCGTCACCAATGACGGACGTGGCGTCGACGCCCAAGCCATTGGCAACTGGGCGCGTCAACTGGCGGCATTGGCGGCGCAGGGCCGCGAGGTGGTGATGGTTTCCAGCGGCGCCATCGCCGAAGGCATGAAGCGACTCGGCTGGACGTCCCGGCCCAAGGAACTACATGAGCTGCAGGCCGCCGCTGCTGTGGGCCAGATGGGCCTGGTGCAGATGTACGAATCGCGGCTGCGTGAGCATGGCATGGCCAGCGCCCAGGTGCTGCTCACGCACGCCGACCTGGCCGACCGCGAGCGCTACCTCAATGCCCGCTCGACGTTGCTCACGCTGCTGCAGCTCAAGGTGATCCCGGTCATCAACGAGAACGACACGGTGGTCAACGAGGAGATCAAGTTCGGTGACAACGACACGCTGGGCGCGCTGGTCGCCAACCTGGTAGACGCCGACGCCTACGTGATCCTCACGGATCAGCGTGGTTTGTATTCAGCCGACCCACGCAAGGACCCGGCGGCGCGCTTCATTGACGAAGCCACAGCGGGCGACCCGGCGCTCGAGGCCATGGCCGGTGGTGCAGGCTCCAGCATCGGTCGTGGCGGCATGCTCACCAAGGTGCTGGCGGCGCGCCGCGCTGCAGGCAGTGGCACCAGCACGGTCATCGCCTGGGGCCGAGAGACCGACGTGCTGCTGCGGCTTGCGGCCGGTGAACGCATTGGCACCGCCTTGGTGGCCAGCACGCCCAAGCTGGCGGCCCGCAAACAGTGGATGGTGGACCACCTGCAACTGCGCGGCGCGGTGCTGGTGGACGATGGGGCCGTGGTCAAGCTGCGTGACGAGGGCAAGAGCCTGCTGCCCATTGGGGTGCATGATGTGCAGGGTGATTTTGCGCGCGGTGACGTGATTGCGGTGCGCTCGCTCAACGGTGCCGATGTGGCGCGGGGCCTCGCCAACTACTCGTCGGCTGAGGCTCGGCTGATTGCCCGCAAGCCTTCGGCGCAGATCGGGGCCTTGCTGGGTTACGCAAATGAAGCTGAACTGATCCACCGCGACAACCTCGTGCTGGTCTGAGCAACGCAAGCACGCACAGCTATTTGGCTGGGCTAGGCGCAGGTTCGACGGGTGGCGCGTCAGCGTGGGGCTCGTAATCATCACCACGGTATGAACGCAGGCCGGCCCGCAAAAAGCGGTTGTGGTGATTGATGCGCGGCAGGAAACGCGCCAGTTCGGTGAGCGCCAATTCGTAGACGTTGCGCTTGAATTCAATCACCAGTTCAAGCGGTACCCAATAGTCGTTCCAGCGCCAGGCATCAAATTCCGGGTGGTCGGTGGCGCGCAGGTTCAAGTCGCTGTCGTGCCCGACCAGGCGCAACAAGAACCAGATTTGCTTTTGTCCGCGGTAGTGGCCACGCGCGTCCTTGCGAATGAAGTGGTCAGGCACCTCGTAACGCAGCCAGTCACGCGTGCGCGCAACAATCTGCACGTGCTCGGGCAGTAGCCCCACTTCTTCATGCAGCTCGCGCAACATCGCCTGCTCAGGCGATTCACCGTGTTTGATGCCGCCTTGCGGAAACTGCCACGAGTGTGTGCGCAGCCGCTTGCCCCAGAAAACCTGATTGCGGGCGTTCAGCAGGATGATGCCGACGTTGGGCCTGAAGCCTTCCCGGTCGAGCATAATCAAACCCCGAATTTGTGACTGTTTTCATTATTGCACCGGCCCGCTGCGGCACGCGAACCCTCGCTAACCCGCATGCCCCTTTTGGGGCCTTTGCGGCCGCTGCTGACGGCCTGTCACGGCACCCCTCTACGCGCCCGGCGCCGCCTGCACAAAGCACCCCATGAAAGCTTCAGCCACCTTCATCTCCACGCTCAAGGAAGCCCCCGCTGACGCCGAGATCGCCAGCCACCAGCTCATGATGCGTGCCGGTTTCATCAAGCGCCTGGGCGCCGGCATCTACAACTACATGCCGCTGGGTTTGCGTGTGATTCGCAAGGTCGAGGCCATCATTCGCGAAGAGATGAACCGCGCCGGTGCCATCGAGCTGCTGATGCCCGTGGTGCAGCCGGCTGAGCTATGGCAAGAGACAGGCCGCTTTCAGGCCTACGGCCCCGAGTTGATGCGCGTGAAAGACCGCCACGACCATGACTTCATCATCCAGCCCACCAGCGAAGAAGTCATCACCGACATTGCCCGCCAAGAACTGCGCAGCTACAAGCAGTTGCCCCGGAATTTTTATCACATCCAGACCAAGTTCCGTGATGAAAGGCGGCCGCGTTTTGGCGTCATGCGTGGCCGCGAATTCACCATGAAAGACGCGTACTCGTTTGACCGCGACAAGGCCTCGGCGCTGAAGAGCTACGACACCATGTTTGCCGCCTACAAGCGCATCTTTGACCGCTTTGGGTTGCAGTACCGCGCCGTAGCGGCTGACACCGGGGCCATCGGTGGAGATGCGTCGCACGAATTCCAAGTGATCGCCGACACGGGCGAAGACGCCATCGTGTATTGCCCCACCAGCGACTACGCCGCCAACATCGAACTGGCCGAAGCGCTGCCGTTGTTGGCCACGCGTGCGGCCGCTGAGCAGACCATGGCCAGGACGCCCACACCGGGCAGAAGTACCTGCGAAGACGTGGCTGCACTGCTGGGCTTGTCGCTCACGCAAACCGTCAAGTCGTTGGTACTGGCCACCGATGTGAAGAACGAAGCCGGTGACATCACCAAGTCCACGGTGTGGCTCCTGCTGGTGCGCGGTGACCACAGCCTCAACGAGATCAAGGCCGGCAAGGTCGAAGGCCTGAAGGACGGCTTTCGCTTCGCTACCGTGGCCGAGATCGAAGACCACTTTGGCTGCAAGCCCGGTTACCTGGGCCCGATGGGCACGAAGAAACCCGTCAAGGTGGTGGCCGACCGCACTGTGGCGGCCATGAGTGACTTTGTCTGTGGCGCCAACGAGGCCGACTTTCACATCACCGGTCTCAACTGGGGCCGTGACTTGCCCGAACCCGATCAAGTGGCCGACATCCGCAACGTCGTGGCGGGTGACCCCTCGCCCGACGGCCAGGGCGTGCTGGCCATCCAGCGTGGCATTGAAGTGGGCCATGTGTTCTACCTGGGCACCAAGAAATACAGCGTGCCCATGAAGGCGGTGTTTCTGGATGAAAACGGCAAGCCGCAGCCCTTTGAGATGGGCTGCTACGGCATCGGCGTCACGCGCATCCTGGGCGCAGCGGTAGAGCAAAACCACGATGACCGCGGCATGGTGTGGCCGGTCGCCATTGCACCCTTTGCGGCAGTGATCTGCCCCATAGGCTACGAGCGCAGCGCCGATGTGCAGGCGGCGGCTGACAAGCTGCATGACGAACTGGCGGCCTTGGGCATCGACGTGGTGCTGGACGACCGTGGTGAACGCCCCGGCGCGATGTTTGCTGACTGGGAACTCATCGGTGTGCCGCTGCGTGTGGTGATCTCTGACCGTGGCCTGAAGGCCGGTACGGTGGAAGTACAGGGCCGATGCGAAGCCGCCGCCACCGTGACGCCGCTGGCCGATGTGGTGCCCGCCGTGAAGGCCCGTCTGGCCGCATGACGCTGGCGCGCCGTGCGCTGATTGCCAGCCCACTGGCGCTGTTGGTGCCGCGCGCACGCGCCGGCGCCCAGGTTGAAGAGCCACTGGCCGATGCCGTGCGCACCGCGCTGCTGGCGGCGGTGGCCGATGCCGCGCCGCCCAAGCCGCGCTTCGACCGCATGGAGGACCGTCTGTCCTACCTGCGCTGGCTGGGTGCCGCCAGTGAAAGGCTCAAGAAGCGCAAGGCCGAGCACCATGTGCGCATTGAATTCTTGGAGTCGGCCTGGTACGAAAGCCGGCGCGCCGGGCTGGAGACGGCCCTGGTACTGGGTCTGATTCAGGTGGAAAGTGGCTTTCGCAAGTACGCCATCAGCGCGGTCGGCGCACGCGGCTACATGCAGGTGATGCCGTTCTGGGCGCGTCTCATTGGCGATGGTGATGTGCACCGCCTCTTTCACATGCAAACCAACCTGCGATTTGGTTGCGCCATCCTGCGCCACTATCTCGACCGTGAACGCGGTGATGTCTTCATGGCGCTGGGCCGCTACAACGGCAGCCGGGGCAAGCCCGAGTACCCGAACATGGTGTTTGCTGCGCGCCGCACCTGGGACATCGCGGCCTGACGGCGTCTGCGTTGGCGTGCCCGTGGCTTGGCTACAGCCCTTGCCACTGTTGTGGCACGGCGCCTTGCAGGCCAAGCAGGCTGAGCACACGTTCCACGCCCTCGGCCACCATGTCGTCGATGCTGGTCGGTCGCAGGTAAAAGGCCGGCAGCGGCGGGAAGATGATGCCGCCCATTTCGGTCACGGCAGTCATGTTGCGCAGGTGGGCCAAGTTCAATGGCGTCTCGCGCACCATCAGCAGCAAGCGGCGGCGCTCCTTCAAGGTGACGTCGGCCGCACGTGTCAGCAGGTTGTCCGAGAAACCATGGGCGATGGCCGCCAGCGATTTCATCGAGCAGGGCGCCACCACCATGGCCGCCGTGCTGAAGCTGCCGCTGGCCACGCAGGCGCCCACGTCCCCCGGCGCGTGGGCGTGGTCGGCCAGGGCTTCCAGCGCGGTGCGATCCAACCCCAGTTCGTGGTGGGCATTGAGCACACCCGCCGGCGTGACGACCAGGTGCGTCTCCACGCCCAATGCTCGCGCCCGCCGAAGCAACTGCACCCCATAGACCGTGCCCGTGGCGCCGCTGATGCCGACGACCAAGCGCTGCACAGGCATGGCGGGATTCAGGACTTGGTGATCAACTGCTGCAGTTCGCCGCTCTGGTACATCTCCATCATGATGTCCGAGCCGCCGACGAATTCGCCGTCAACGTAGAGCTGAGGAATGGTCGGCCACTGCGCGTAGTCTTTGATGCCCTGGCGCACTTCTTCGTCTTCGAGCACGTTGAAGGTCTTGATCTCGGCGGCGCCACTGGCCTTGAGCACCTGGATCGCACGGCCTGAAAAACCGCACTGCGGGAACTGCGCCGTGCCCTTCATGAAGAGCATCACGCGGTGGGTCTTGACGAGGTCGTCGATGCGCTGCTGCACGTCGGTCATGGGGCATCCTGAAGAAGAAACTGAGGGACGCGAGTATGCGACAAAGCCCTGCAGCCACGCCGGCGCGGGGGTGTTGGCGGCAGCGCTAGAAGGTGTAGCGCATGCCCAGTTGCAGCACCGGGGACACGCGCAAGTCGCGCAGCGCGCTGTCCATGCCCTGGTTGCCAAAAAGCGCACGGCCAACCTGGCCCGCGGCACCCGGCCGTTCTGCCACCCACCCCAGGTCGGCCGTGATCGACAAGGTCTGCCGCCATGTGGCACCGGTAAAGCCAAACCCCAGGTAAGGCACGGCGCCGGGAGTGTCTGCTCCCGGCACTGTGGCCTGGCCACCCGTCTGCAATGAGAGACCCAGGCGCGGCCCGGCGGCAGCCGCCATCAGCGGTGCACCACCCACGCCACCCACCATGAGCCCGCCGCTGGCGCGAAAGGTGCCGAAGCCCGGTGTCGCAAAGTTGTAGTCCCCCAGCACGGAGCCGCCTTGCCAAGCCCGCTGCGGCGTGGGGCCATCCAGCGGGTGGATCCGGCTCAGCGGCGACACGGTGGCCGTTTGCACCGCGATGCGGGCCTGCCACAGCGGCCAAAGCGAGGACGCATCAGGCGCCACCAGCCCGCTGCCGGCCAGGGCGGTGCAAGGCGCAGCCAAAGGGGCCAGCAAAGCGATGGTCAGGCCAAAGGCTCGGACTTGCATGGTGCGCTCCCGTGCGGACTTCAGGAAGCCTGATGATGCGCTGGAACCCGACACCTAGCATCCCCTTTGCGGCCGAGTCGGCGGCAGTGGCCGGCCCTGGCGGCCCCAGTCGGTACTAGTTGGCGCCCGTCCAGACAGCGCCGGTGCAGCGCGGCAAGCCGGCCAGGTCCAGTTGTGTCTGGGGCGTGGCAAACCCCCCCGCCAGCAGCAGCCCCTGCACCGCCGCAGCTTGGTCGTGGCCGTGCTCCAGCAACAGCCACGCACCTGGCAGCAGGTGCACGGGCGCGCCGCCGATGATGTCGCGCAGCGCCCCCAGACCATCACCTTCGGGTGTGAGCGCCATGCGTGGTTCATGTTGCAAGGCGGCCAGATGTTCGTCAGCGCCGGCAATGTAAGGTGGGTTTGACAGCGCCAGGCCAAACTTCCGGCCAGGCACGGCCTGCCACCACGATCCGGCCGCAAACCTTACCGCCAGCTGCAGTCGTTCAGCATTGCCCTGCGCCACGCTGAGCGCGGCCGCGCTGGCGTCGGTGGCCGTGACATCGGCCGACGGGGCCTTGTGCTTGACGGCCAACGCCACGGCGCCACTGCCCGTGCCCAGGTCGATGACCGTGGCCGCAGGTGCTGTGGGCAGGCAGGCCAGCGCCCAGTCCACCAGCAATTCGGTCTCGGGGCGCGGCACCAGCACGGCGGGCGACACTTGCAGCACCAGGCCGTGAAAGCCACGTTTACCCACGATGTAGGCCAGCGGCTCGCCGGCCACGCGGCGGTTCAGCACCCCTTGCCAAGCATGGGCCTGCAGCGGTGTCAGGGTTTGATCGTCATGCGCAATGAGCCAGGTGCGCTGCTGGCGCAGCACGTGGCCCAGCAGCAGTTGCGCGTCCAGCCGCGGCAGGCCCTGGGCCTGGGCTTGCTGCAAGGCGTCGCGC
Organism: uncultured Rubrivivax sp.; assembly: GCA_964620975.1. Taxonomy (GTDB): domain Bacteria; phylum Pseudomonadota; class Gammaproteobacteria; order Burkholderiales; family Burkholderiaceae_C; genus Rubrivivax. Next base: position 9,801 of record CAZUKT010000069.1, read on the forward strand.
AGCTGCATGCCGGGCCCGGCCAACATGAAGGTCAGCGCCCAGCTTCCAACTGCGCCAACTGCTCGGCAGCACGTGCAGCCTTGAGAGCCTCAAACACGTCGGCCAGATCGCCTTCCATGATCTGCCCAAGCTTGTAGAGCGTGAGGTTGATGCGGTGGTCGGTCAGCCGGCCCTGCGGGAAGTTGTAGGTGCGGATGCGGTCGCTGCGGTCACCACTGCCAATGAGGCCCTTGCGCGTGGCGGCTTCCTTGGCGGCGCGCTCGTTCTTGTCCTTGTCGCGCAGCCGTGCGGACAGCACCGCCATCGCCTTGGCCTTGTTGCGGTGCTGGCTGCGGTCGTCCTGGCACTCGGCCACCAGGCCGGTGGGGATGTGGGTGATGCGGATGGCGCTGTCAGTCTTGTTGATGTGCTGCCCACCGGCGCCACTGGCGCGGAAAGTGTCGATGCGCAGGTCGGCCGGGTTGAGCTGCACCTCTTCGGCTTCGTCGGGCTCGGGCATCACCGCCACTGTGCAGGCGCTGGTGTGGATGTGGCCCTGGCTTTCAGTGGCCAGC
>CAZUKT010000069.1:10364-12927 GCA_964620975.1 uncultured Rubrivivax sp.
ACACGGTGGCCGCCAGACTCAAAACGCAACTGCTCGTACACGCGCTCGCCTTCCACGCGCAGCACCAATTCCTTGTATCCACCCAGTTCGCTGTCGCTCTGGCTCAGGATTTCGCTGCGCCAGCCCTGGCGCTCAAACCAGCGCAGGTACATGCGCGCCAGGTCACCTGCAAACAGGGCCGACTCATCACCGCCCGTGCCGGCGCGGATCTCAACAAACGCGTTGCGTTCGTCGTCGGGGTCGCGCGGGATCAGCGACGCCTGCAATTCGGAATGCAGGCGCGCCATGTCGGCCGTGGCGCTGGCGATTTCATCGCGTGCCATTTCGGCCATTTCGGCGTCGCTCTGCATGCCTTGCGCAGCTGCCATGTCGTCTTCACGCTGCTGGTAGCGGCGGAAGCGCTCCACCACACCCCGCACCTCGGCCTGTTCGCGCGACAGTGCACGGTAGCGTTTGATGTCACTGGACACCTGCGGATCGGTCAGGGTCGCGTCGAGCTCTGCCAGGCGCAGGGCCAAGCGTTCAAACTGGTCACGCAGGGTGGATTTCATGGGTGCAGGCCGATACGCCGCCGCGCTTTGCTGCGCGGCTGCAGTGCAGGGCGGGCGCTAAAGCCCGGTGTCGCCGTGGCCGCCGCTGCGGCCGGGCTGGCGCGTGCTCTGGCGCAGGAAAAGGCGCGACACGGTGTCGGCCAAGCGCGCTCGCTCGTCGCCTTCGGCGGCGTGCAGTTCGGCCAATGTGCCGTGCAGCATCTTGTGCGTGAGGCCGCGTGCCAGCGCCTCCAGCACGGTTTCGACCGGCTCGCCGCGTGCCAGCAGCTTGCGCGCACGGCCCAGTTCGGTGGCGCCCCAGTCGTCGGCCTGGCGGTTGAGCGCCTGGATCAACGGTACGGCGGCACGCTGGTCGAGCCAGTGCGCAAAGCTCTGCACGCCGACGTCGATGATGGCTTCGGCCTGGGCCACGGCGGCTTGCCGCTTTTCGCTGGCAGTCTGCACCAAGGCCGACAGATCGTCCACGGTGTACAGATACACGTCGGACAACTGCGAGACCTCGGGTTCAATGTCGCGTGGCACGGCCAGGTCCACCATGAACATGGGGCGGTGGCGACGCGCCTTCAGCGCCCGTTCGACAGCACCCAGGCCGATGATGGGCAGTGTGCTGGCGGTGCAGGAGATGACGGCGTCAAATTCATGCAGTCGGTTGGGCATGTCCGACAAACGCATGGCCTGGCAGCCAAACTTGGCCGCCAAATGTTCGCCGCGCTCCAGTGTGCGGTTGGCCAAAGCCATGCTCTTGGGCGCACGGGCGGCAAAGTGAGTAGCCACCAGCTCGATCATCTCGCCGGCGCCCACGAACAGCACCTTGATCTGCGACATGTCCTCAAACAACTGCGAAGCCAAGCGCACGGCGGCGGCCGCCATGCTGATGCTGTGCGAGCCGATCTCGGTGGAGGTGCGCACCTCTTTGGCCACGGCAAAGCTGCGTTGGAAGAGCTGGTGCAGCGTGGTGCCCAGGGTGCCGGCTTCATCGGCCATACGCACGGCCTGCTTCATCTGGCCCAGGATTTGTGGCTCGCCCAGCACCATGGAGTCCAGCCCAGCCGCCACGCGGAAGGCGTGGCGCGCGGCGGCGTGGTCCTCCATCACATAGCTGTGGTTGAGCAACTGGCTGCCACTGATGCCACCTTGTTCTGCCAGCCAGTCCACCGTGGGGCGCACCAGTTCGTGCGCGTTGGCAGGGCCGGCGGCCACATAGAGCTCGGTGCGGTTGCAGGTGGAGACCAGCGCGGCCTCGGGCACACTGCGTTGCAGACGCTCGCGCAGCGCCTGAAGGGCAGGCGCCATCTGCTCGGGCGCAAAAGCCAGGCGGCCCCGCAAATCTAGCGGGGCGGTGGTGTGGTTGAGCCCGAGGGCAAATACGCTCACGGCAGAATTGTAGTTTTGGCGGCCGCGTGATGATGCGCGGCGGCGCGATGCAGATCAAGCTGGCAAGCAATAGAACGAAACGAGACGCCCCCGATGGGACCGCTGGACGCACTTTGGCACCTGGCCAACCTCTTTGTACCCGCCGCCATGCTGGGCGCACTGGCGTCGGCCCTGGCCAAGCTGGTTTGGCGTCGTGAGCTTGCTGCCGTGCACTGGCGGCGCCTGGCCGGTCCGGCCAGTGCGGCGTGTGCCGCCACCACACTGGCCGGTCTGGTGCTGCTGGGGCGTGACGGCAAGTTGGCCACCTACGCCTTGATGGTGGTCGCTTGTGCGTTCACGCTGTGGTGGCGTGGCTTTGGGCCGGGCCGGCGCTGACCTTGCCGTCCTGCAGCACCAGTGTGCCGCGCAGCGAGTGCGGCAGGGCTTCAACAATACGAACGTCGAGCATCTGGCCCACCAGACGCTTGCCATGCGGGCCACCGTCGAAGTTGACGATGCGGTTGCATTCGGTGCGGCCCATCAGCTCTTGCGTGCTGTTGCCGGCCTTGCCTGGCTTGCCGCTGTTGCGCGACGGCCCTTCGACCAGAAGGCGTTGCACCGTGTCCAGGCGGCTGGCGCTGATGCGGCGCACGTTGTCT
>CAZUKT010000069.1:12937-13157 GCA_964620975.1 uncultured Rubrivivax sp.
GTTGTCTTCAATGGTGGCCTGCAGGTGCTGCAACCTCTGCAGCTTTAACGCCTGTGGCGTGTCGTCGTGCAGCGCGGCGGCGGGCGTTCCCGGTCGCGGGCTGAAGACAAAGCTGAAACTGCTGTCGTAGCCGATGTCGGTGATCAGCTTCATCATCTTGCCGAAATCCTCTTCGGTCTCGCCGGGGAAGCCGACGATGAAGTCGCTGCTCAGGCTGATG
>CAZUKT010000070.1:0-13101 GCA_964620975.1 uncultured Rubrivivax sp.
TGCTGGTGGTGGTGGCCATCATGGGCGTGCTGGTGGCGGCCGGCCGGCCCATGGTGCAACTGGCGCACCGCCGCGCGCAGGAGTCGGCCCTGCGCGACGCGCTGCGCACGCTGCGCCTGGCCATAGACGAACACAAGCGCCTGGCCGACGAAGGCCGCATCGCCAAGGGGCCCGAAGACAGCGGCTACCCCGCCACGCTGGACGTGCTGGTGCAGGGCGTGCCCGACGCACAAGCGTCCACGCAGGGCAAACGGTTCTACCTGCTGCGCCGCTTGCCGCGTGACCCCTTTGCCGACGCCAGCCTGCCGGCCGCACAGACCTGGGCATTGCGTTGCCACGACAGCCCACCCGACGCCCCCACGCCAGGGCGCGATGTGTTTGACGTGGCATCGCAGTCGCCCGCCGTGGCGCTGGACGGCACGCCTTATGCCCAGTGGTGACCTGTGAAGCGCCAACCACACGCCCAAGGCCGACGTGGCTTCACGCTCATCGAGCTGATCGTGGTGCTGGCCATCGTGGCCCTGCTCACGGGCATTGCCGCGCCGCGCTACTTTGACAGCCTGGAGCGTGCACGTGAAAACGCCTTGCGCACCTCGCTGGCCGTCATGCGTGACGCCATCGACCAGTTTGCGGCCGACCAGGGCCGCTACCCGGCCACCGTGCAAGAGCTGGCGCAGGCGCACTACCTGCGGCAACTGCCGGAAGACCCCTACACCGGCCGCGCCGACAGTTGGGTGGCCATCACCCCACCCACTGACGCGGCCCTGGGTGGTGGTGTGGCCGACGTGCGCAGCGGCGCCGCCGGACGCGCGCGTGACGGGAGGCTGTATGCCGACTTGTGAGCGGCCGCCAAATCGGCTGCGGACGCAGCGGCCGCAGCGAATCCCGTTGCCGCTACAAGCGTGTCCGGCGCCGCAAGCACAGCCAGCCCGGCGCCAACGCGGCTTTACCTATCTGCTGCTGCTCTTTGCGCTGGTGGCGGGCAGCGCGGCCCTGGCAGCCCTGGCCACGGCCTGGAGCGCCGCAGCGCAGCGCCAGCGCGAAAGAGAGTCGCAGTTTCGTGGCCAGCAAATCGCCGACGCGATAGGCCGCTACGCGATGGTCGCCGCCAATGCCGACACCAGCGCAGCCGTTGACGGCGCCAACACAGCAGGCACCGCCGACACACCCACCACCACGGCCGCTGGCCAAGGCCCCGTCGACCTGGCCGAGTTGCTGGACGACACCCGCACGCCGGTGCGGCAGCGGCACCTGCGCCGTTTGTATGAAGACCCGCTCACCGGCCAGGCCGACTGGGTGCTGCTGCGCAATGCACAAGGCCGCGTTGAAGCCCTGCACAGCCGCTCCAACCGGCCGGCCGTGCTAACCCGCAACCTGGATGGCGCGGCGCGGGTGTCCGACCGTGTCTACCGGCCACGCCAGCCCATGCCATCCACAAGCTTGCCACTGCCACACAGGGGAACCGAATGACGCATGCGCCGCAGGCCCCACATGGGCCGTTCGGACTACACCGGCCGCAACCCGCGGGCCTGCCCGTCACCGCGCATGGCTAGCCTTGCGCCCGTGTTTGCACCCACCCCATGAATTCCGCCCTGCGCATGGACGCACCCGCCCTGCACTTGTCCGCAAGCCGCCATGCAGAACTGGTGCTGCGCGCCATTGAATCGGCGGCGGCGGTGCACCGCCGGCACCAGTTCTTCGTCTGGATGCAGAGTTATCTGCAGGTGCTGTTGCCGCACCAGATCGCCGTGTGCGCGGCTTACCAGCGGCAAGGCAAGGCGATGGAGTTCGAGACCTTCCACACCGTGCCCCTGGCGCCCGAATTGCTGGCCTTGCTGGGCGACGCAGATTCGGCGCTGATGCGTGAACTGGTCAGCCACTGGGTAACCCAGCCCTCGGGCTGCGTGGTGCTGGACCTGGCCCGCCTTCGCGAGCGTGTACCCGCCAGCCACCTGGCGCTGCTGGCGCAGGGCGGCCTGGTGGAACTGCTGGCCCACGGCGTGGCGCGGCCGCAGCGCCCCAATGAGCTGGAAAGCCTGTTTGTGCTGGCCGCGACGGGCCAGCAATGGACACCCACCCAGCGCAACGACATGGACCTGCTGCTGCCCTACCTGCACGCCACTTATGTGCGTGTGCAGGTCAACGAACGCACGCTGGGCCAGCCCAAACCTGCGCCCACGTCACTGCCTGCACCCAATTCACAGGGCTCACCAGTCACAGCGCGTGAATGCCAGGTGCTGCGCTCCATGCGCGAAGGCAAAACCAACGCCGAGATTGCCGAGGTGCTGGCCATCAGCCCGCTCACCGTCAAGAACCACGTGCAGCGCATCTTGCGCAAGCTGGACGCCGCCAACCGCGCACAGGCCGTGGGCCTGGCCATCCAGCGCAACCTGCTGTAGCGCGGCGCGCACCGCGCGCTGTGCCCCGCGCCCTTCCCGCCCCCGAAGCAAACCCTGAATCCGGAGTGCCCCTGAATGTGTCTTGACCCCAGACCCCTGCCGCGCCAGAAGTTGGCAGCCAGCCTGGCCGTGCTGTGTGCGCTGGCCATGCCGCTGCACGCCCAGGCGTGGTGGAGCGGCGACTTCAAACAACGCACCAAGATCACGCTCAACACCAGCACCGCAGGCGTGGCCACCAGCGAGGCCCTGAGCAACGTGGTGGTGCCGGTGCGGCTGCACTCAGGCAACTTCGACTTTGCCAGCGCCAAACCCGACGGGGCCGACCTGCGTGTGCTGGCCGCCGACGACAAGACACCGCTGAAGTTTTCTGTCGAACGTTTTGACGGCACCAACGAGCTGGCCGTGTTGTGGGTGCAGGTGCCCACGGTGGCGCCAGGCACCGACAAGAACCTGCTCTACGTCTACGCCGGCAACGCCAAGGCGCTGGCCGAGCCGGCCACGCCGGTGTCTGAAAGCGGCGGTGGTGCCACCTTCCGTTTTGCCGACACCGACGGCGCCGTGCGTGACAGCAGCGCCAGCGTGGTGGCCAGCGTGCCCGCGCCCACCGACACCAACGGCCTCATCGGCGCCAGCGCGCGTTTTGATGGCACGCGCGCGCTGGAACTGCCAGCGCATGAACGGCTCAAGTCAGCCGGCGGCGCGCCCTTCAGCCTGAGCCTGTGGTTGCGGCCTGCCGTGGTGGCGGGCACGCTGTACGCGCAGGGCCCGCTCACACTGGCAATGCTTGGCGGCAAGCTCAGCGTCAAGCTCGGCAAGCTGGGGTTTGAAGGCGGCGAGCTGCCACCCTCGGCCTGGGCCCACGTTGGCCTGACGCTGGGCGGCGGCAAGGCCACGCTGTACGTCAACGGCGTGCAGGCCGGCCAGGCCGACGTGCCGGCGGCCGCCGCAGCAGCACTGTCGCTCGAAGGCCCCGTGCGTGTGGGCGCCGGCTACAGCGGCTTGCTGGACGAGCTGCAGGTGGCGCCCGTGTTGCGCAGCGCCGAATGGATGAAGTTCACCCGCGCCGCGCAGGGCGCCGACGCCAAGCTGGTGGCCGCGCAACTGCAGCGCGAAGACGATGCGCAAGAAGGCGAAGGCGCCCACGGCGGCTACATGGGTGCGCTGGTGAAGAACCTCACCGTGGACGCCTGGGTGTTGCTCGGCATCCTGGGTGTGATGTTTGTGCTGGCGCTGTGGGTGATGGTCACCAAGACCGCGCTGCTGCTGCGCACCGACCGTGGCAACAAAGGGTTCATCCACGGGTTTCGTGAGTCCGCCGACGTGCTGGTGGTGGAAGGCGCCGCCGCGCACCCGCAGTCTTCATTGGCCCGCCTGTACGACGCCGGCCTGCACCAGCTGAAGAAGCGCAGCGTGGGCCAGGAAGGCGCCAAGGCCTTGTCGGGTGCCTCCATTGACGCCGTCAAGGCCGCCGTGGACGCCGACCTGGTGCGCGAAACACACAAGCTCAACGCCCTGATGGTGCTGCTGACCATTGCCATCTCGGGCGGCCCCTTCCTGGGCCTGCTGGGCACGGTGGTGGGCGTGATGATCACTTTTGCGGCCATTGCAGCGGCGGGTGACGTCAACGTCAACGCCATTGCCCCGGGCATTGCCGCCGCGCTGCTGGCCACCGTGGCCGGCCTGGGTGTGGCCATACCGGCGCTGTTTGGCTACAACTACCTGGCGTCCAAGATCAAGAACATCACGTCGGACATGCAGATCTTTGTGGACGAATTCGTCACCCGGGTGGCCGAAAGCTACGGGGAACGATGACATGACACAGCCCACCAGCGCACTGCACCGGCGGTTGGCGCCAGGGTCCTTGGCAACGGCCGGGCGGTACTGACATGTCCGCAGACGTCAAGGACGACCTCCAGCCCTACGACGACATCAACATCACACCGATGTTGGACCTGGCGTACGTGCTGCTGGTGACCTTCATCATCCTCACCACGGCTTCGGTGCAGGGCGTGCGTGTGCAGTCGCCAGAGACCAAGGCCGTGAGCAACCTGGCCAAGCCGCAGACACGCGCCATCACCATCACCGCCGACGGCACCATGTACCTGGACGCCTACCCGGTCACGGTGGAGCAACTGTCCAGCCTGCTGGGCCAGTACAAGGCCGCCAACCCGCGCCTGCCTGTGGTGCTCAAGGGTGACGCCGCAGCGCCTTATGAAAAGGTGCTGGAGGTGCTGGTGGCCCTGAAGAAGCTCGACATCGCCGAGCTCGGCCTGGTCACCAAACGCGGGCCTGCGAGCTAGGCCAACACCATGAAGCTGCAGGACGAATCCAAGCCCTACGACACCATCAACGTCACGCCCATGCTCGACCTGGCCTACGTGCTGCTGGTGGTGTTCATCCTCATGACCACGGCGTCGGTGCAGGGCATGCCGGTGGCACTGCCCAAACCGTCGGCCACACCGCCCACCGAGCGCCACCCGGTGCACGTGCTGCGCATCGACCCCGACGGCAGCGCGCGCATGGACGGCGTGCCCAAGACCGACGCGCTGGTGCTGGAAGAACTGAAGGCCATACGCACACGCGACGCCAAGTCCACCGTGGTGTTACAGGGTGACGGCAAGGCACGTTTTGACCGCGTGGTGGCGATGATCGACTTGTGCAACGAGGCCGAGGTGGGCATGAGCATCGCTACCGGCCGCATCGGGTTTTGATATGCGATTGCTGAGCCGCCGCTGGGGCCTGCTGTGCCCTGTGTCGTTGTTGACCGTGCTGGTGCTGCTGGCCGCGTGTGGTGACGAGCCCGCCAAGCCGCGCAAGCAGCAGGTGGTAAAGCTGCTGCCCGACACGCCACCGCCACCACCGCCACCCCCAAAACCCGAAGACCGTCCACCGCCCAAGCCCGACGACAAGCCGCAGCCCCAGGACGCCCCCAAGCCCGCCGACGAGCCGCAGGCCCAAGCACTCAAGACCGACGAAGCGCCGGGCCAAGGCGCGGGCAGCGGGCTGGGCTCTGGCACCGTCAAGCAGGACTACCGCGACGGCGTCATCGGCGGCGCCCCAGCCGGTGGCGCCCAGGTGGGTGGCAACCGCCTGGCCGCTGCCACCTACGCCAACGCCACCACCCGCGCCATCAACGACTTCTTGCAGCGCGAAAAAGAACTGCGCCGTGCCGACTACCGGCTGCAGGTGCATGTGTGGCTGCAGCCCGACGGCCGCGTGCAGCGCGCCGAACTGGTGGGCAGCAGCGGCGACAGCGGCCTGGACAGCGCCTTGCGCGACGCGCTGCAGCGCTTTCCAGGCACGGCGGCACCGCCCCCTGAAAGATTGCCGCAGCCCCTGCGGCTGCAAGTTTCAAACCGGACCATGGGATGAGTGCGATGCACAGCTTGACGATGCACAGCGGGGCCTGCGGCCGCGTGCAGGTGCCGCGATTGCGGGCTCTACAACGTGCGCCGTTCCTGGCCACACTCTTGGCGACATGCCGGGGCCCACTGCTTGCCGCGTTTCTTGCAGGCGCCAGTTTGTCGTTGGCCCAAGCCCAGGCACCCGCACCCGCTCAGCGTGTGGCGGCCACGGCCGAACTGGCCCAGGCCGAGGCCTTGATCGAAGCCCTGGTGCAGCGCGGCCTGCTGCCCCGTGCGCGTGCCGACGTGCTCATCCGCGAGGCGCGTGCACGTGCCGGTGTGTCCGTAGAGTCTGCCGTGGCCGCAGCGGCCACCCCCAAGCTTGCCGCCGCCTCACCGGCGGCCGCGTCACCGCGTGAAGCAGCGGCGGAGGCCGAACGCGAAGCCCAGCGCAAGGCGCTGCGCGACGAGGTGCGCGCCGAAGTCATGAACGAGGTGCGCGACGACATCCTGGCGCGGGCCGACACGCTGGCCAAGGCAGCAGCCGTGGCATCGGCGGGCGCGGCGTCGGCAGCAAGCGCAGCGCCGCCTGCGACTGAGGCCGCCGCCGCAGCAACCCCACCGGCGCCCGACCCCAAGGTGATACGCGTGCCTTACGTGCCCCAGGTGGTGCGCGACCAGATCCGCACGCAGATCAAGGAAGAAGTGCTGGCGCAGGCGCGCGCCGAACAGTGGGGTGCCGGCCCCGCCGCGCCGGCGTGGGTGCAACGCATCACGGTTGAAGGTGACCTGCGCGTGCGCCACCAGGCCGACCGCTATGACGGCGGCAACCTCAGCCCCAACCAGTTCCTGCTGGCGTCGCTGACCGGCGCCACGCGCGCGGCCGACCTGGCGGCGGGCAGCGCAGCCGGCCTGGCCACCGGCAACACGCAAGACAACCGCGAGCGTTGGCGGCTGCGCGCGCGGCTGGGCTTCAACGCCCGGCTGAACGACATCACCGCCACGGGCATCCGGCTGGCCACGGGCAGCGCCACCGACCGTGTCTCCACCAACCAGACACTGGGCCAGGGCGGCAACCGCTACAGCTTCTTGCTCGACCGTGCCTTCATCCGTGTCGACGCCACACCCTGGCTCGCCGTCAGTGCCGGCCGCATCGCCAACCCCTGGTTTGCCACCGACCTGCAGTGGAGCGACAACCTCAACTTCGAAGGCCTGGCCGCCAGCCTGCGCTGGCCCGGCACGCTGGCCGCCGGGGTGGAGCCTTTTGCCACCGTGGGCTACTTTCCATTGCGTGAAGACGGCGGCGTGAGCCCGGCGCGGGCACTCAGCGGCGTGCAGACCGGGCTGCAATGGGACCAGCCCCGCACACGCCTGCGTCTGGGCTTGGCCGCCTACCACTACAGCAAGCTGGCGGGCCGCGTGGACACCGACTACGACGCCACCACCGGCGCCGGCCGCAGCTATGGCCAGTACGAATACGGTGCCGCGTTGCGGCAGCGTGGCAACACGCTGTTCCTGACCAACAGCAACGTGGAGGTGGCCGCCGGCCTGACGCCCGACCGCTTCCGCTGGGGCCTGGCGTCACGCTTCACACCCGTGGTGCTGACGCTGGCCACCGAGCTGACGCACTTTGCGCCCTTCACGCTGCAACTGTCGGCCGAAGCCGTGCGCAACACGGCCTTTGACCGCGACGAAATCAAGCGCCGCACGGGCATCACGCTGACCGACGGCTCCGCATCCGGCCTGGCCTTCAAGGCCGTGTTTGGCAGCGCCGCCGTGCGCCAGCGCGGCCAGTGGCAAGGTGTGCTGGGCTACCGCCGCGTGGGCTCTGACGCCGTGCTGGACGCCTTTACCGACAGCGACCTGCGCCTGGGTGGCACCAACGTCACGGGCTACAGCGCCGCGCTGCTGCTGGGGCTGGACCGCGAGCTCAGCCTGGGGCTGCGTTACCTGTCGGGCCGCAGCCTGGATTCAATGACCGTGCAACCCGGCCAGCCCACGGGCTTTGGTGTCAACAGCCTGCAGGTGGATTTGAATGCGCGTTTCTGATTTCTATCTTTTGCTGCAGCGCCGGCGCAGCCTGCGGCTGGATCCACGCCCCGGCCCACTTGTAGCCTTCGGCTTGGCCTTGTCCCTGGCGCTGTGGCTGGGCAGCAGCATGGCCGCAGACACCAAAGACCGCGAGCAGGAACAACTGCGTCGCCTGCGTGCCCAGGTGCAACAACTCCAGCAAGCCCAGGCCCAGGCGCAAGAAGCCACGCTGCGCGCGCAGGGCGAAAAGGCCGCGTTGGCGGCTGAGCTGCAAAAGCTGCAGGCCGGCACGGCCCAGCAGAGGCAAGCCGCAGTGGGTGCGTCACGCCAGGTGCAGACCTTGGCGCAGACACTGGCCGACGCGGTGGCCGAGCGTGACCAGGCCCGCACGGCGGCCGACAGTGCGCTTGAGCAACTGGCGCTGCTGCGCAGCCAGGTGCAGCAGCAGCAAACCAGCCTGACCCAGGCGACACAGGCCGCGCAGGCGCAAGACCAGAGCCTGGCCGGCCTGGTGGCCGAGCAAAGCCGGATCGGCCAGCAACTGGCCACGTGCTCCGCCGACAACTTCAGCCTGGTGACCATGGCCAACGAACTGGCCGACCGCCTGACAGGCGTGACGCTGCTCGGCCGCGCCGCCGCCAGCGAGCCCTTCTTCCAGCTGCGACGTGTGCAACTCGAAAACCTGGCCCAGACCTACCGCGACCGCGCCGAGGGCCATCGCATCGCCCCCGCGCCTGACGCCCATGCGCGAGCCACGCGCTGACACCGCCGCCGTGCGGCGGGCCGGCGCCATGGCCATGCCATTGGCCGCGATCTGCGTCGCGCTGATGCGGGCCCCTGTGGCCTGGGCGGGCGACAGTGCGCCAGAGTTCGCGCGCTTTGCACCGGCCGAAGCGCCCACATCGCCCACAGCGCTACCCGCCGCACAGCGCCGCCTGCCCGCCGACAGCTTTGGCCCGGCCACACCCAGTGCCGCCGACCGCAGCCTGCTGCAGGCCGCGCGCGACGGCGTCTGGACCGAGGTCGTGCTGCTGCTCAAGCAGCCCGGTGTGGCCGCCAACGCCACCGACGAACGTGGCGCCAGCGCGCTGGCACTGGCCGCCCGGGCTGGCGCCGAAGAAGCCGTGCGCGCCCTCATCCGCCAGGGTGCTGACCTGGAGCGGCGGGGCGAAGCCGGCTTGTCGCCGCTGGCGTCCGCCGTGATCGGAGGCCACAGCGGCACAGTGCGGCTCTTGGTGCAGGCCGGCGCCGACACCTTGGCGCCGGGCGGCGCGCCGCAGCCACCCCTGCACTGGGCGGCGCAGCTCAACCTGGTGGGTGTGGTTGACACCTTGCTGGCGCTGGGCGTGAGCCCGCACGCCACCAACGCACGTGGGCAAGACGCGCTGTACGTGGCCTTTGTGGCGCAACGCCATGACGCGCTGGCGCGCTTGAGCGCGGCAGCCTCGCGCCGCCCCTGAGCCCGGGCCGGCCCGCGCGGCTTGCTGCAGCCGCTGCAGCGCCCGACATGCGGCAATTTCCCGCTGCCGCCGTCTTGCCGCTGGCAGGCGCATGCCTGCCGCGCCGCAGACTTGGGCGTTCTACAAACTAACAATTTATACTGTTTATATCGTTTATCGCAAAGGCGCCCATGTCCATCCACACGCTTGCCCGGGCCCCCGCCCATGCCAGGGCAACGACGGCAACGGCGGCGCATGCAGCCCTGCCCAGCGTCAAGACCGTGCAGCCGGCAAAGCGCACCGTGTGGCCGCCAGTGCGTGGCGCCCACAAGCCGGCGCCCTGACCAGGACACCCCATGGCGGCCAAACCTGAATCTGACGACGACACGTTCTCGGACACCCGCACCGTCATCCTGACGACATCGCGGCTTTCGCCCGTGGCGTCGCGTGCCGACTGGCTGCACACCCTCGTGGTTCAGCAAGGCGCCGAGCCCGGCAAACGCCTGGCCGTGGGCGCACTGCCCCTGCGCATGGGCCGGCGTGCGCCCTGCGAACTGGTGCTGGCCGACACCGAGGTGTCGGGCATGCACTGCCAGGTGAGCGCAGAGCCCGGGGTTGACGCACTCACCGTCACCGACCTCGGTTCCACCAACGGCACCTTTGTCGACGGCCAGCGGGTGGTGCAAGCGGCCACGCTGCCCATCGGCGCCTTGCTGCAATTGGGCCGCCAGGTGTTGCGGCATGAATTCCGCCCACCTCAAGACGCCGCCAGCGCCGACGAACTGGAGCGTGACCTGGAGCGTGCCGCCAACTACATCCGGTCGATGCTGCCGCCACCCATGCGCCAGGGGCCGGTGCGCACCGAGTGGTTTTTTCAACCATCGGCGCGGCTGGGCGGCGACGGCTTTGGCAACTTCCAGATCGACGACGACCACTTCGCCGGCTATCTGATCGACGTTTCCGGGCATGGCATCGGTGCGGCCGTGCACACGGTGTCGGTGCTCAATGTGCTGCGCCAAAAAGCACTGCCAGGCGTGGACCTGGCCGACCCGACGCAGGTGCTGAACAAGCTCAACGCCATGTTCCCCATGGACGAACACGGCGGCTTGTTCTTCACCATGTGGTACGGCGTTTACCAGGCGTCCACACGGCGGCTTAGTTTTGCATCGGCCGGGCACCACCCGGCCTATCTGGTGGGGGCGCAGCGCCTGCACGCCGAACCGCTGCAAACGCGCAACCCCATGATTGGTGTCCTGCCGGGCCATGCCTTCACGCAGGCGGCCGTGCCCGTGGCCGAAGGCAGTGTGCTGTACGTCTTCAGCGACGGCATCTTTGAAGTTGACACGCCTGCTGGCAAGCCCTGGCGGCTGGCCGACTTTGTGCCGCTGCTGACCGCCCCGCTGCATCCCGGGCTGACTGAACCCGAACGGCTGGTGGCCGCCGTGCGCCAACAGGCCCGGCCGGGCCCGCCCGACGACGACGTGTCGATGCTCAGTGTCACGTTCTTGTCTTGAAGCGCTGGTACCTTGATGGGTTGCCCAACGCGCCCACGGTGTGGCGTTTGTGGTGGCAGACCTGATGGAGCACAAACGATGGAACTGGAAGCGATCGATGTCAACGGCGGTCAGGCCGTGAAACTGGTGCTGCGCGGCAGGCTGGACACGATGGGCGTGAATGGCGTCGAAACACGCTTTCTGGCCACGGCCATAGCCGGCGGGCGGCCTGCGGTGGTGGACCTGTCGGGGGTCGAACTCCTCACCTCCATGGGCATCCGCATGCTCATCAGTGCAGCGCGTGGCATGAGCCAGCGCCACACGCGCCTGGTGCTGTTTGGTGCCCACGACCTGGTGCAAGAGGTGCTGGAAACCGCCGCCGTGGACACGCTGATGGCCGTGGTGCCCACCGAGGCCGAGGCGCTGGCGCTGCTCAAGCACTGAAACATGAACACCGCCGCTGCAGCGGCCCCTGCCGCACCGCAGCTCGAGCTGTGCGTGCCTGCGTCGGCCGAAGGCGTGGCGCAGGGCGTGCACGACTGCGAGCAATTCCTGCAGCAGCACGGCGTGCTGCCCCAGGCCCGCATGCGCCTGTCGCTGGTGCTGGAAGAAGCGGTGATGAACCTGGCCATGCACGGCCACCCCGCGCCCGGCCACCAGCACGCCCAGGTGACGTTGCGCCTGCTGCCCGACGCGCTGGAACTGGCGCTGCGTGACGACGGCCTGCCCTTTGACCCGCAGACCGCACCCCTGCCAGAACGCCCAAGCACGCTGGACGAGGCGCGCCCGGGCGGCCTGGGCGTGGCGCTGATGCGCCGCTTTTCACGCGCCATGCACTACGAACGTGTGGACGGCCAAAACTGCCTCACGATGAGGCTCGACAGGGTTTAGGCAGCGCCTAGGCGGCCGGCAAACCACCGGCCCCCTGACCGCCAGGATCAACGCGGCTTGGGCGTGCACTTCTTGCGGCTTGCGCCAGCTTTGCCGGGTGCATCGGCGGCTGCGGCGTCCTCGTCGCTGCACACCTCGTCACCTTCTTCGGGGCCCAGGCCCAGCAGTTCCAGCAGCAGCAGTGAATTGCGCTCCTTGGGGCCCGTGCCGGCACCCGCACCGGTGGCCCCGGCGGCCTGCGCCTGCGAGGCCGATGAAGACTCTTGCGGCACCGCCACCGCCACCGCCGGCACCACCACGGCCGAGCCCACCACCGAGCCGCCGGTGATGTTGTCGCCGCCGCGCACCACTTCAGCCGCCAGCGTGATGCGGCCGGGCGCGCGGATCTGCGCGTCCAGTGCCAGCACTTCGCCGTTGGGCGCGTACAGGCCGATGTCGCCCTTGGCGTCACCCACGGCCGGCCGCACGATGCCGATGCCGCTGCCGGTGCTGATGGACGGCAGCTCAAAGCTCAGGCTGCCGTCGGCCTGCCGGCGTGCCACCAGCGGCGGAATGGTCACGGCGGTGTTGGCGCCACGCCCGGCGTCGATGTCGCCGGTGGACGACCACACCGTGAGGTTGCCCTGCCCCACCACAAACACACGCTGGCTGTTGACCTGGAAGTCACCTTCAGAAAACGCCGACACATTGCCCTGGGTGTAGGCAATGGCGCCACGCAGGCGGTCGGGTGGCGTGGGCACGTCGCTGGGCAGGCCCACGTTGATCTGCCCGCCGGGCGCCAGCAGGGTGATGTGGCCGCCCTGCGCCGTTTGCACGCCGCTGGCCACCAGATCAATGTCGCCGGCAAAGGCCTGGCTGGCCCCCAGGCCGGCCAGATCGGCGGCAAAAAAGCCCAGACCGTAGGCGGCCGTGCGGGTGGCGCGTGCGCTGGCGGGCACCAGGGCCGCCCAGCCGCCGCTGAGGTTGATCTCGGCAAACAGCACTTCGTCGCGCACACGCGCCAGCGCCGGGCCGGCCCACACGGCGGGGTCGGTGCCGGCTTGCGTGCTGGCGGCGGCCCACAAGGCCGCATAGGGGCGCCCGGGGGCCAGGTAGGCCTGGCCAAACATCGTGTCCAGCAGCGCGCCGGTGATCTGGGCCTGGCGCGTGGCAGCCAGGCCGGCAAACTGCGCCAGGCTGTCGGTGTAGGCGGCGCCCAGTTCGCCCGCAGGCAAGGCCGGCAAGGCCTGGGCTGCGCGCACGGCTTGCACCAGCGCGTCGCGCCGCGCCTGCACGGCCACGGCGTCACCGCCGGTGGCCTGGCGGTAGGCCAGGTAACGGTCCACCAGCGTGCTGCGCTGGGCCTGGTCGGCCGTGCTCAAGGCAATGGGGTCGCGGCCGATGGCGCTGAAGTAGGCGTCGGCAAAGGCGGCGGCGTCCTGCGCCAGGCCGCCTGCCGTAGGGCTTGCCAGCGTCAGGTAGTTGGCGCCCAGCGCATCGACGTTGACTTGCGCTCGCAGGCCCG
>CAZUKT010000071.1:0-12859 GCA_964620975.1 uncultured Rubrivivax sp.
TGCACGGCCGGCTGGGCCACAGCCGACGCTCGCGGTGGCTGCCCGGCTGCACCCACAGGCAGCCGTTGTCGATGGTGGCGTCGTCCAGGGCGATCCACACCCCGGTGAGCGAGGCGTCGCGCGTGGGGATGAAGGTCTCGTCCTGGTGCCAGGCCTGGCCCGGCTTGCCTGCGTTCTTGACGAAGAGCATGGACTGCATGCACTTCACGTGCGGGCCCACGATCTGGCGCAGCACCGACACGATGCCCGGGTGGTGAATCATCTGGCGCATCGGCGGGGAGATCTTGTGCGGAAAGTGGATTGCCAGCACCTGCCGCAGCGCATCGTCCCCAGCCGCGCCTCGCGCCGGCAAGCCCGGGATGACCCCGCGTCGGCCATTGACGATGGCCAGGGTCTCGTCGCACAGGGACTGCACGGTGGCCGTGTCGACGAGGCCGGGGCAGATGCAGTAGCCCTCGCGGGCGTAGTCGGTGGCCAGGGTCAAGCCCGGTCTCCGCACGCCGCGTCGTGCAGCGTCATGATCAGGGTCGAAGACGGCGGCAAGGCCAGTTCCCCTCCATCCACCCGTGCGCCACCCAGGCGCACCACCTCGGCGGCGGGCTCGGGCAGGCCGGGCAGCGCCAGCACGCGCGGATCGGGCCCGAGGTTGAAGGCCACCCACACGGTGTCGGTACCGTGCCGGCGCCGCAGCACCCACACGTGCTCGTCGGCATGGAGGGTGGCCAGGTCTCCCAGGCGCAGCGCGGCGTGCTGCCGGCGCAGCGCCAGCAGGCGACGCGTGAGGTGCAGCGTGGAGCCCGGGTCGGCCTCTTGCACGTCCACTGCCAGCGCCCGGTGCGCCGGGGCCACCGGCAGCCAGGGCCTGCCGGTGGTGAAGCCACCCGCGTGCGCGCCGGCCGGCCAGGGCATGGGCGTGCGGCAGCCGTCACGGCCCACGTCGTGCGGCCAGTGCGCTTTGCCCAAGGGGTCTTGCAGGTCTTCAAACACCAGATCTGCTTGGGGCAGGCCCAGTTCTTCGCCCTGGTACATGAAGAGCGTGCCACGCAGGCAGGCCAGCAGCGCCAGCAGCTGCCGGGCGCGCTGCGCGTCGCCTTGCGCCCACCGTGTGGCCACGCGGGGCGCGTCGTGGTTGGACAGCGCCCATGACGGCCAGGCATCGGCGCCGTCGCCCGCGTGCCAGGTGGCCTGCGTCTCGGCCAGTGCGGCCGCCGTGGGCTGCGGCCCGAGCAGCACGAAGGAGTACGCGGTGTGCAGACGGCGACTCCCGCGTGTGTACTCGACCATGCGTTCCAGATTGTTCTGCGAGCCGATCTCGGCCACGGTCATGCGGCCATCGAACTCGTCGCACAGCGCCCGCACGCGTTGCAGGAACGGCAGTGTCTGCGGCTGACAGATGTTGTGCAGGTGCTGCTGCATGGCGGCCGGCACGCTGCCACACCGTTCGGGTGGTTGCGGTGGGTTGTCCTTGAAGGCGGGGTCGTGGCAGTAGTAATTGGCCGTGTCCAGACGGAAGCCGTCCACGCCGCGCTCCAGCCAGAAGCGGCCCACGGCCAGCACCGCGTCCTGCACCTGCGGGTTGTGGAAATTGAGGTCCGGCATCTGCGGCAGGAAGTTGTGCAGGTAGTACTGCTGGCGGCGTGGGTCCCAGGTCCAGGTGGGGCCGCCCATCCAGCTCTGCCAGTTGCTGGGCGGGCTGCCGTCGGGCCGGGCATCGGCCCACACATACCAGTCGGCCTTGGGGTTGGTGCGGCTGTCGCGGGACTCGCGGCTTTGCTGGAACCACGGGTGTTCCATGGCCGTGTGCGACCAGACCTGGTCGATGACGACCTTCAGCCCCAGCGCATGCGCGCGTGCCAGCAGCGCGTCAAAGTCAGCCAGCGAGCCGAACATCGGGTCCACGCTGCAGTAGTCGCTGACGTCGTAGCCGAAGTCGCGCATCGGGCTCTTGAAGAAGGGCGACAGCCAGACACCGTCTACTCCCAGGCTGGCGATGTAGTCCAGCCGCGCGGTGATGCCGGCCAGGTCGCCGATGCCGCTGCCGCTGCTGTCGGCAAAGCTGCGTGGGTAGACCTGGTAGAGCGTGGCGCCACGCCACCAGTCGGCAGGAGTTGTGGTCATGGGTTGGGTGGCATGCGTGGCAGGCTCGGGTGCCGCGCAGTGTCACAGCAACGCCGCGGGCGCAGTGATCCCGCCATGACCCGCACCGACACTGCAGCAACATCAAACGGACAATGACGCCATGCGCATCGCCCAGGAGCATGTCACCCACCCGGACCGGGCCTTCCGCCTGCTGCGCTTTGAGCTCGACGCCTTTCGCACGCAGCGCCACCGGCACGCCGAGCTGGAGTTGACATGGATCGAAGCCGGCGCCGGGGTGCGTTTCGTGGGCGACAGCGCTGCACCCTTTGCACCCGGCGACCTGGTGCTGCTGGGCCCGGATGTGCCGCACGCCTGGGTGTCGTCACACGGTGGCAAAGGCCCAGCGGCGGCCACGGTGCTGCAGTTTCCGCTGGCGCTGCTGGCCCAGCCCTTGCTGCCCGAGTTGCAGGCGCTGCGCCCGCTGGCCGAGCGTGCGCGGTTGGGCTTGAGCGTCACGGGCACTTGCCATGAAGGGGTCACGCGGGTGTTGCGCAGACTGCCCGGGGCCGACGCGTTGGGCCGGCTGGCCGGGTTGGTGCAAGTGCTGCAGTGCCTGGCTGCGCACCCGCAAGACCTGCGCACCATCGCCAGCAGCGCCATGGCGGGGGCTGCCGACGCCGGCCGCAGGCGCCGCATCGACCTCGTCACCGACTGGGTGCACCGCCACCTGGAGGGGGAGTTGAACGTGCATGACGCGGCGCGTGTGGCGCACGTGTCGCCAGCGGCCTTCAGTCGCTTCTTCCGCCGCGAGACGGGCAAGACCTGGTCGGACTATGTCAACGACGTGCGCTGCAGCGAGGCCTGCGTGGCGCTGCGCCAGTCGGACAAGCCGGTGGCGCACATTGCGCTGGACTGCGGCTACCGCACGCTGTCGCACTTCAACCGCGCTTTCCGCGCGCGCCTGGGCGTCACGCCCAGCGCCTACCGAGGCACTTGATCGCGGGCTCAGGACGGCCTGGCCACCACCGCAGCCACGGTCGATGCCAGGGCCACGATGGCCGGCAGCATCAGCAGCGTGGTGGCCCGGCGGGCGCGGCGCGATGCCCCCTGCTGCCGGGGCACCACGAGCAAGGGTGCGGCGGGCGCCAGGTCTTCAGCGAAGGCTTCGCTGCGGTACAGCCACGTGGGCAAGGTGTCGGTGCTCATTTTTTGCCTCCGCTGGGCCGCACGGTGCGTGCGGTGTGAAATGCAGTGTCGCTGCGGGGCGTGACAGGCGCGTTACGCCGGGCCGGCACCGGCACTGCGTGGCGCGCAGTCCACTGCGGCGGCCCAACGCTGCCATTGCGCACGAACAGCGCCCGAATAGTCCGTCAGCTCGCTCACTTCTTGGCGGTGGCCGGGCCGACAATTGGCTCGCGATGGACACACTCCGACGGAGGTGGCGATGTTGCGACGGCGGTGGGTTTTTGTGTTGATGCTGGCGGCTGCGCTGGCCGCACCGGCAGCGGCGCAATGCACGCGGGTGGTTTTCTCGGCCAACCCGGACTATCCGCCCTACCACTGGGCCGAGGGCGACCGGATCGTTGGCGCCAGCGTCGCACTGACCGGCCGCATCCTCGACGAGCTGGGGGTGCGCTGGGAAGCGCGTTTCGTCGGCCCCTGGCCGCGCGTGCTGAAGTCGGCAGAGTTCGGTGAAATCGACCTTGTCGTCAGCCTGAAACCCACGCCCGAGCGCGAGGTCTACCTCGAATTCACGCGCTCGCCGTCGTTCCCGAACCCGATGGCGGTCTTTGCAGCGCGCGCGCGACCCCTGAAGTTTGACGCGCCGCAAGACCTGGTGGGCAAGCGCGGTGGGCGCACTGCCGGCGACCGCTTTGGCGACGCCTTCGACCGCTTCGCCGAAAAGCACCTGGTGCTCGAGGACACCGACAGCCTCGATGTCAACTTCAACAAGCTGGCCGCAAGCCGCATCGACTACGTGGTGACGGGTCTGTACACCGGACGTGCACACCTGTTGCGCGCCGGTCTGTCCGAGCGCATCGCACCGCTGCCGCATCCGGTCAACGAGGGCTTCATCCACCATGGCTTCTCGCGCCGCAGCCCCTGCGCGTCGCTGGCCGCCGCCGTGGACGCCCAGCTCGCGGCAGCGCAGCGCAGCGGGCTCGCCGCGCGGTTGCTCGAGGAAGCGCTGCAGCAGTGGCAACTCAGCGCCGCAAAGGGCGTGCGCCCATGAACACCGCGAGGCCGCCGCGTGTCGAGGGCCGTCTGGCCGTCCGGCAGGCCCTGTTCGTCGCATTGATCGGCCTCGCGCTGGGCGCGGCCTTCAGCGCGCTGCAGATCAGCAGCGAATACAAGGAGTCCGAGGCCGGTGAGCGGCGCGAGATTGCGCAGATGCTGGCCGTCATGCGCGAGCCCGCCGCGCAGGCCGCCTACCACCTGAATGCGCAGGCGGCGGCTGTGGTGGTGCAGGGTGCGTTGTCGTTCTCGCCGGTGCGCGAGGCGGTGTTGCGCAACGACTTCGGCGAGACGCTGGCTCAAGGCCTCAACGACAAGCTGCCGGACGACGCCGGTGTCTGGTGGGCACGCTTGGTCACGCCCACGCAGGAGTACCGCCTGCCGCTGAGCTATGGCCCGGCCGGCAAGAAGGTGGGCGAGTTGCTGGTCGTGACGGCCAGGGCGCCGCGGGTCGAGCAGTTCCTGACGGGTATCTGGCGCAATGTCGGACTGTCGGTGTTGAGCAGCCTGGTCGTGGCGCTGGCGCTGGGCGTGTGGTTTTACGCGACGCTGACGCGGCCGCTGATGGCGATCGCGCGACGCATCCGCAGCGGCCCGAACGACGGCCCTGCTGTGATTGCGGAGACGGCCCGTGCCGACGAGATTGGCGAGATTGCGGGCGCCTTCGAGCGCTACGAGCGCGAGGCCCGCGAGCGTGCGGCCAGCATCGAGGCGTCGGCTTCGGCGCTCGCCGCCAGCGAGCTGCGCCACCGGCGCATCGTCGAGACTGCCGGCGAGGGCGTTTGGCAGGTCGACGAGCAAGGCCACACAACACTGGCCAACGAGGCGATGGCCCAGATGCTGGGGACCACGGTCGCGGCGCTGCACGGGCGCTCGATGTTCGACTTCATGGACAACGAGGGTCGAAAGCTTGCCGATGATCTGTTCCTCAACCGGCGTGGCAGCGGCAGCGAGCGGGGCGAGTTCCGCTTCCTGCGCGCCGACGGCCGCGAGCTGTGGGCCGAGGTGTCGACCTCCCCGATCACCGACGCCGACGGGCGCCACGCCGGCGCGCTGGCGATGGTCACCGACGCCACCGAGCGCCGACGGCGCGACGACGAGCTGCGCGCCTCCAACGCGCAACTGCGCACGATGGTCGGCGACCTGGAGCGGCACACGCAGGACATGGCGCAGATCGCCGAACTGAACGAGCTGCTGCAGTCGGCGCGCACCGAGGCCGAGGCTTTCGACGTGATCCGGGCCGTCGGGACGCGGCTGTTCGCCGGCGGCTCCGGCGGGATCTCGATCGCCGGCGGCGGCGACGAGATGATCCGGGTCGGGTCCTGGGGCGCGCCGGCCTGGGTGCCGCCGCGCTACGAGCGCGAGTCCTGCTGGGCGATCCGGCGCGGTGGTCCGCATCTGCAGACGCCCGGGCAGGGGGTGCACTGCGTCCACAACCCCGGCGGTGATGCCGGCATGCTGCTTTGCACGCCGCTGTACGTCGAGGGCAAGCTGCTGGGCGTGCTGCATGCGGCCGACGGCGCAGCCGCCGCAAACGGCCCGCTCGGCGATGCACTGCTGCGGCGGGTGGAGATCTTCGGTGAGGTGATCAAGCTGGGCCTGTCGAACCTGCGGCTGCGCGAGTCGCTGCGTGAGCAGGCCTTGCACGACGCACTGACCGGGCTGCCGAACCGGCGCCTGTTCGACGAGGCGCTGCCGCGCGAGCTGGCACGTTGCACGCGCTCGGGCCAGGCGCTGACGGTCGCGGTCATCGACGTCGACCGCTTCAAGCACTTCAACGACCACTACGGCCACGACATGGGCGACCGCGTGCTGCGTTCGATGGCGGCGGCGCTGCTGCGCGGCATTCGCTCGGGCGACCTCGCGTGCCGCTACGGCGGCGATGAATTTGTCTGCCTGCTCGTCGGCACCACCGCTGCCGAGGCGCAGGCGCGTTTTGTGCAACTGATGGCGCAAGCCCGTGTCGGCGAGGACCTGGGCGCCGGCGCGATGCCCGAGCGGGTGACCTTCACCATCGGGCTGGCCAGCGCGCCCGAGTCGGGCACCGAGGCGGTGGCGCTGCTGCGCGCGGCCGACGCCGCGCTGTACGCGGCGAAGGCACGCGGGGGCCACTGTGTCGAGGTTGCGCCGGTCCATCGGCCTGCCGCCGGCACGGCCGTGGCCGTCGGTCGCCCTTGACTTGACTCTTGCGTCAGCCCTTGGGCTGGCAGGCACGCAGCCAGCCCGCGCCTGGGCCGTACGGGGTGCGCGCCTGTCTCAGCCGCGCCGGCGTCGCCCCTTGGCGCACCACAGGCCGAATGCGCCCAGCAGCGCCAGGGCCGCCGTGCCCGGCTCCGGCACCGCAGGCGTCAGCACAAAGGCTTGCGTCACCATGCTCACGCTGTTGTTGGCACCCAGCGCACGGTAGGTGCCCAGCGCCAGGATCTGGCCAGCGTTGTTGACGTCGGTGGCGTCGATGAAGGTCAGCTGGTGGTCTGCGGCCACGTGGGGCAGATCGAAGAACGGGTCGTCCGCCGAGACCAGGCTGAGCAGGTCCACGGGCGTGCCGCCGGCCAGCATCATGAACCCGTGCTGCTGGCCCAGGGCCGTGCTGGCATGGCCGACGACGGTGCCGTCGTTGTTGATGGCCTGCGGGTTGCTGATCCAGACGCCCGGGTTGGCGCCCTGCCACCCGGGCAGGCCGCCAATGGCCTGCATCACGCCGCCCGACCAGACGAAGCCCTGGCGCAGGCCGCTGGCCGCTGCGCTCCAGCCCACCACGGTGGCGCTGTCGTTCAGGTCGGTCGCCCGTGAGGTGTTGCGGGTGGCATCCAGCGCACCCAGCCGGGTGAGGCTCTTGTCCGGCTGCCACAGCACGGCCTGGCTGGGCCCACTGTTGCCATTGGCCAGCACGGTGCCGACGATCTGGCCGCCGGTGTTGATGGCCACTGCGTTGCCCTGGCCGCCGCCCAGGGAGTCCGCGACGTAGCCGCCTTGGGCCTTGGGTGTGAACCGTGTCGCGCTGCTCAGCCCCACCGGGTACCAGCTGCCGACGGCCACGCCTGCGCTGTTGATGTCGTCCACCTGCCCGCAGCAGGTGTAGCGGGTGTCGGGCCAGGGCAGTTGTTGCCACCCAGCGCCGTTGTTGAACATGGCCACGGTGCCGGAAGCGCCGTCGTAGTTGCCCACCATCGAACCGCTGTCGTTGATGGCGGTGATGCCGTTGCGGCTGGCGGGCATGACGCTGCGCTCGCCCACGCTGCGTGACGCGCCGGCCGCCGGTGCCAGCCAGGTGGCGGCCACTGGAAAGCTGGCGCTGTTGACGATGCCCACCACGCCGCCTGCGCTGTTGATGGACGTGCCCGCCGAATACTGCGTGCTGTAGGCCGGCGGTGGGGCCAGGTTCAGCAGTTGGTAGCTGGTGGCCTGCGCGGCAGGTGCCAGCACCAGGGCGGCGGCGCAGGCCAGGCGGTGCGACAGACGGGGTGCCAGGCAGCGCCAGGCCGAAGACGGGTTCTGTGACATGGATGGAGTCTCCGTGGAAGTGCAGCGGGCGGCCCGGCACAGCGCTGGCCGGGCCGGGTCTCGTGCGGTCTACGCCGGCTGCACGGGCCTGGTGGCTCATGGCAGCCACGGCTTTCACTCCCCCGGATCGGGGGGCGGGCTGGCTGCGCGGCATCTGCAGGCCGTGGCCCAACGCCGCGTGGTGTGAGAGACCAGGTGGGCGCTCGACCGGCCGCGCTGTGCTTATTGCACGCGCTTGTAGTTGCTGTAGCCACCGGGCGGTGCCACATCGGGCCCGAGCACCAGGAAGCCCTGCGCTGGCACGGTGACTTGCAGCAGCGCGCAGAACAGACGAATGTCCTCGCCCTGGTGCCGGCCCAGCAGGTCCACCATGCGGCTGCTGTCCATGAGCTTGCTGTTGGCCACCATCAGCGTCTCGGTGACGGCGGTCTTGCCGGGGTTCACGACCACCAGCACGGTGTCGGCAACGCGGTCGGTGTAACGCTCGAAGGCAAACAGCTGGTTCGACGAAATCGGCCGGTAGTTGCCCACCCGCAGCGCCCGGTGCCGGTGGCGCAGGGCGATGAGTTGTTTCGTCCACGTCAGTGCGGCGTTGTCGGGCGTGGCCAGGTCCCAGCGCATGGGCGCGCGCATCTCGGGGTCGTCGCCACCGGGCATGTCGAGCTCGCCGCCGTAGTACAGGTTGGGGCTGCCCGGCAGCGTGAACTGCAGCACCTGCGCCAGGTGGCGCGCGCGCAGGTCGGGCACGGTGGTGGCCAGGCGCGGCGTGTCGTGGTTGTCCAGATAGATCCAGCTCTTGAGCATGTGCTCGATGCCGGTGTCTTCGATCAAGCGCGTCACCATGCGCCCGTAGCTGGGCGTGTCGATCTGGCCATTGGCCAGGGCCAGGGTCAGGCGGCGCAGCGCAAAGTGCATCACCGCGTCCACGCTGGGAAACCACTCCTTGGGGTAGTTGGCGATTTCGCCCACCACCAGCGAGCCGGCCTTTTCTTGATGGGCGGCGCGGGTGAGTTGGTCCAGGAAGACAAATCCGATGTCAAAGGCCACGTCCAGCCGCCAGCCGTCGACGCCGTCGCGCAGGTAGCTGCGCACCACCGAGTCATGCGCGGCGTAGATGTGCTCACGCACCTTGGGGTTCTCCAGGTTCAGCTCGGGCAGGTTCTCGGCGCGCCACCATGCACGGGCGCCACCGGAGTACTGGTCACCAAAGACAAACCAGTCGCGGTAGATGGACCCTGCAGCCGCTTCGGCACCGGGGGTGGCGGTCTCGGCCAGGTAGGCCGCGTTCGCCTGCTGAAACATCGGCGCATTGCGCCCCATGTGGTTGAACACCCCGTCCAGCACCAGCTTCATGCCGCGTGCATGCACGTCAGCGGCCAAGGCCTTGACGTCATCACGCGTGCCGTATTCGGGCGACACCTGCAGGTAGTCCAGCGCGTCGTACTTGTGGTTGGTGGTGGCCAGGCAGATGGGGTTGAGGTACAGCACGTCGGCGCCCAGCGCTTGCACATAGGCCAGCTTGGCGGCCGTGCTGGCCAGGTCGCCGCCCCAGAAGGCGATCTCGTGGCTCCACAGTCTTTGCCCGGGCAGGTACTCGCCCTTGGTGGGTGTCTCGTCCCAGGCGTGCAGCGTCTTGGGCGCGGGGTAGAGGTGGCGCTTGGCCGCCAGGTCGGCGCTGGGCGCAAAGCGGTCCACCAGCACCTGGTAGACGACGGCGCCGTTGCGCCAGTCTTTTTCGCGGGTCTCGAAGACACCTTGCAGTTCGATGTCAAAACGGTTGGCGTAGGGCATGGCAGATCGCCTGGCAAGGCGGGTTCAGAAGATGCAAAAGTGGGCGGTGCACTGCCGTGTGCAAGTGCATGCCCTGGGTTGGTGGCCCAGCCCTCAGCGCACGCGCTTGTAGACCGAATAACCACCCTGCGGGCCGGTGTCGGGTGACAGCACGCGCACGCTGCGTGGCGGCAGCGTAATGCGCACAAAGCCACCGTAAACCGACGCACGCGCACTGCCTGCCGGGGCCGGCAGCAGGTCATGCAGCGTGGTGCCGTCCATCATGGCGCCGTTGCGCCACTGCACGCTTTCGGTCA
Organism: uncultured Rubrivivax sp.; assembly: GCA_964620975.1. Lineage (GTDB taxonomy): Bacteria > Pseudomonadota > Gammaproteobacteria > Burkholderiales > Burkholderiaceae_C > Rubrivivax. The sequence continues at coordinate 9,906 of CAZUKT010000071.1, forward strand.
CCGGCTGGTCGCCGGGGTTGGCCAGCACCAGCACGGTGTCGGCGGCGCGGTCGGTGTGGCGCTCAAAGGCCAGCAGCTTGCCAGCTGTGGCGGCGCGGTAGTCACCCACCCGCAGCGCGCGGTGCTTCTGGTGCAGCGCTATGAGCTGCTTGGTCCACGCCAGGTCGGGGTGGGCCTGTTCAACCAGATCCCAGCGCATGGGGCCGCGGTTGGCGGGGTCGTCGCCACCGGCCATGCCCACTTCCACGCCGTAGTAGAGGTTGGGCGCACCGGGCAGGGTGAACTGCAGCACCTGCGCCAGGCGGCGCTGCGCGGTGTCGGGCAGTTCATCGGCCAGGCGCTTGACGTCGTGGTTGTCCAGCACCAGCCAGCTCTTGAGCAAAGGCTCCACGCCCACGTCGGCCACCAGGCGGTCCAGCATGGCGGCGGCGGTGGCAGGGGCGATGTCGCCGCGCACCAGGCTCAGCAGCAGGCTGCGCAGGTGGAAGTTCATGACCCCGTCCATAGCCGGCATCCAGCCGGCGGGGTGGTTCCAGATTTCACCCACCACCAGGGAGCCGGGCTTTTCTTGGTGCGCGGCCTGGGTCAGTTGCGCCAGCATGTCGGGGCCCAGTTCGTAGGCCGTGTCCAGGCGCCAGCCGTCGACACCGTCGCGCAGGTAGCTGCGCACCACGGAGCCGGGTGCGGCCCAGATGTGCTTGCGCACGGCGGGGTTTTCGAGGTTCAGCTCGGGCAGGTTGAGCACGCCCTTCCAGGTGCGCGCGCCACCCGGGAACTGCGGGCCAAAGACAAACCAGTCGCGGTAAATGGAGCCGCCCGCCGCGACGCGCCCAGCGCCTGGGGCGGCAGTCTCGGCCAGATAGGCAGCCTCGGCTTGCTTGAAGGCCGGCGCGTTGCGCCCCATGTGGTTGAACACACCGTCGAGCACGAGCTTCATTCTGCGGCGCTTCAGTTCTGCCGCCAGTGCCTTGACATCCGCACGCGTGCCGTACTCGGGCGACACGGCCTGGAAATCCAGCGAGTCGTACTTGTGGTTGGTAAAGCCCAGGTGAATGGGGTTGAGGTACAGCACGTCGGCGCCCAACCCCTGCACGTGGTCGAGCTTGCCACGCAGGCTTTGCAGGTCACCGCCCCAGAAGTCGAGTTCATGGCGCGTGATCTGGGTGCCGGGTGCCACCTGCTCGTTGCGTTGCGGCGATTCGTCCCAGCGACGCAAGACCTTGGGCGCCGGGTAGAGCGCACGTTTGGCGTCGAGCTTGGCGCTGGGCGCAAAGCGGTCCACGATGACCTGGTAGACCACGGCACCGTTGCGCCAGTCACTTTCACGGTCTTCATAGACACCGGCAGTGGCCGGCAAGGCAGCGGCTGCGCACAGCGCCATCGCCAGCGCGGCTTTCATCAAGCTCATGGTCAACCCTTCACGCCGCCTGCCGTCAGCCCCGAGACGATCCACTTCTGCGCCAGCAAGAACACCAGCGTGATGGGCAGGCCCGAAAGCACCGCCGCTGCGGCAAAGTCACCCCACAAGTACTTCTGCTCGTACAGGTAAAACTTGCTGCCCACGGCCAGCGTGAGGTTGGGTTCTTCACGCAGCAAGATGCTGGCCACGGGGTATTCAATGATGGTGCCGATGAAGGCCAGCACAAACACGACCATCAAAATCGGCACCGCCATCGGCAGCAGCACATAGCGGAAGGCCTGCCAATGCGTGGCGCCGTCCACCTTGGCGTTTTCTTCAATCTCTTGCGGGATGGTCTCGAAGTAGCCCTTGATGGTCCAGATGTGCATGGCCACGCCACCCAGATAGGCCACGATGAGGCCGGCGTGCGTTTCAATGCCCAGCCACGGCACTTGTGTGCCAATACCTTCAAAGATGGCGTAGATGGCCACCAGCGCCACCGCCACCGGGAACATCTGCAGCAGCAGCATGCTGTTCAGAATGGTCTGCTTGCGCGCAAACTTCATGCGTGCAAAGGCATAGGCCGCCGTGGTGCTGATGCCCACGATCAGCACCGAAGAAATCGACGCGATCTTGATGCTGTTCCACAGCCACAGCAGCACCGGAAATGGCGGCTGCACCACGGTGCCGTCGGGCTGCGTCACCGACATGCCCAGCGCAAGTTGCCAGTGCTCGAAGCTGATGGTGGCGGGGATCAGGCTGCCGGTGGCAAAGTTGCCCGGCCGCAGGCTGATGCTGACCACCGCCAACAAGGGAAACAGCGTGAAGGCCAGCAACACCCACAACCCGACGTGGGCCGCGATGATGCGCCAGCGTTGGCTCTTGCCGGTGACGATCATGTTGCGGTCTCCGCGCTGGTGATCGATGGTTTGGCTATCGCGTGGATGCTTTGGCGCGAGCGCTGCGCGCTGGGTGCCTGGCTCCGCTCATGTCCTCCTTCGCCGACCACGGGTCGGCGAATTCCCCCTTTACTTCGCTGCACCAGGCACCCAGCCCACAGCGCAGCCACCGGCAGTGGCGTGTTGATTTGGGCAACAACGACTGGTGCCGGATCAGGTGACAGGGGTGCCCTGTGGAGCGAAGTAAAGGGGGAATTTGCCGACCTCAGGTCGGCAAAGGAGGAGCGAGCCCGGACACAAACAGTCCGGTGGACTGTTTGTGCCTGGCGAGCGCCCGGTGCGCAAGCGCCGGGCATGAGCGGAACAGGGCACCCCTGGCGCCTGATCACGCGCTGCAGTACGGGTTGTGTCTTGAACGGCCGCATCACGGCCGCCCCTCCGCCCGCTGCGTGATCTTCAACTGCACCATGGCCATGATGGCCACCATCACGAAGATCAGTGTGCTGATGGCTGCGGCAAGGCCAAAGTTCTGGCCACTGTCGGTGAAGGCTATGCGGTAGGTGTAGCTGACCAGGATGTCGGTCGTGCCGGCGGGCAACTTGGTGTTCAAGTAATCAGGTCGACCGTCGGTCAAGAGCGAGATCAACACGAAGTTG
>CAZUKT010000072.1:0-2756 GCA_964620975.1 uncultured Rubrivivax sp.
CAGGTTGCCGGGGTCCAGAGGCACTTCGCGGGCCAGCGTGTTGTCCTGCCGCGCTGTCACGCTGGTCCACGTGCAGGGCGTGCGATCGATCTGCGCTTTGCTGGTGGAACTGGTTTCGATGCGCGCCGCAACGGCAGGCCCGACCATGACCAGCCTTTGGCCATCGGGGGTTTGCTCGACGGCCGTCGTCAGGTCAACCGTTCTGACACTCAGGCTTTGGTCGCTGTCGCTGGCTGTGGTCGTGGTTTCCACAAAGCTCACCTGCATCTGGCCGCCAAGCAGCTTGAGCACCACCTGCGCCTTGGCCAGTTCAAGACTGAATGGCGTGGGCAGGACCGTATCCACGAAGAGAAAGAACTCGCCCCCGGGCGGCTCGCTGGCAGTGCCCTCGGCCACCCAACTTAGGGTGGCGCTCAACTGCCCGGTTGGCATCTCGGCACTGGCCACCTCGCGCGCGGGCCGCCCCGGCACGGCGCGGAAGACGCGCACCCGCTGCACGTTGTAGCCGATGAAACGGAAGTCGACCGTGGCCGGGTCGAGTTCCACTTCAAAGCCGACCCGGCTGCCGTCAACCACCGTCGCCGTGTCGACGGTCATGGCGCCTTTGGGCGAGGTGGCGAGTGTCGAGCTGAGCTGCGTCTTGAGGGTCGAGAACTTGAACAGCCCGAGTTTCTGCAGCAGTTTTCGAAAGGCCGACTCACCGGCCTTGTTGATTGACCCCGCCGCCACTTCAATGAGGCGCGTGAGCTTGTAGTCAGAGCGGTAGTCCACGTCGGCCGGTGCCACTTGCGTCGACGGCGGCGCAAAGCTGCCTTCGAGCTTGACGCCGGCACGCGCGGTGACGACGTCCGCGCGCAGGCTCGCCAGAAACGTGGCGCCAATCTTCAACTTGGCCTGGCCGTAGACGAAGAGGGAAGCCTCGGAACGCAGGCTGTCAAAGCCCGGCACCTTGACGAGCGGGGTGAAGGTCGTCACAGGGTCGTAGTTGCGCACCACGTTGCATGTGCCCGTGGTGCAGTCCAGGCCAATTTCAAACGGCCCTTTGGACTCGGCCGTCAGCTCCACGCCTATCAAGGGCACCGACGCCAGGGCCTCCATTTCAAAGCCGCTGCCGGCCACCAGTTCGCCACTGAGGATCACACCCACCCAGCCGGGAAACTTCACCAGCTTGTCGGTCAGCGCCACGTCGCAGCCCACGCTCAGCAGCCCGGCCGCGCTGAGCACCAGGCTGGCCTTGATCTTGGTGCCCAGCTGCCCTGTGAGCAGGACCTTGCGCAAGCCTGCCTGTGCGTCGTAGTCCAAGTGCAGTTTGGGCTCGAACTTCAGGCTGAATTGGCTGGGCTGGGCCAATGAAATGGGCAGCTCCGGCGTGAGCAAGACACACTCCAACGGCCCCAGCTTGACGAACTTCGTTTCTGCCGTGGGGCGCACACGGCCCGAAGCGCCGCCGGCCGACAGGGCGCGTGCGCGGTTTCCCTGCATGCCCAGGTGCAAGCTGGCGGCGGGTTTGGGCGTGAACACGTATTCGTCGTCGACCCGTTTCACGTCGTACAGCGCCGCCACCGCAGGCGGCACCTCGATGGGCTGGAGCGACAGGTCAATGACCTCGTTGATCTGTGCGCTGCGCACCAGGCGCGCCGGTGCCACCAGGCGCAGGCGCACGCGCACGGCGCTGCCTTCCACCTGCGCGGCGAGCACCTCACCGCCCACGCTCTTGCCTTCGCGTCCCAGCAGCAGGCTGCCCACGGCGGGCGGTGTGATGCCGGTGATCAGCACTTCGTAGGGGTTGTCGGGGTCGGGCTCGGCCGTGGCATCCACCGCCACGGGGTCGCTCACGATCTGCGCGTCGTCCACCAGCAGCACACCTGGCGCCATGTCCACCACGCTGACCAGCACCGGTGCGGCTTCGACGCCGTCGGACTGAACGATGACCTGGGTGCCGCCCAGCGGTAGCAGGGCCTCGACCTGGCCGGCAGCGTCCACCTTGACTTGCTCGGGCCGTGTCGACCGCCACGTCACGCGGGGCTGCACCTCGCGCCCTTCGGCGTCGAAGGCGCGCACGTGGAGCGGGCGGCGTTCGCCTGCCGCGGTGAGCATCAGCGCGGCGGGCTGCACCTCCAGCCGGGTGGCCTTGCCTTCGGGCAGGGCCGGTGCGTCGGCCGCGTCGGCCGGGTCAGCGGCGCCACCGCCGCAGGCCGCCAGCACGGCGGCCAAGGTCGCTGCCAGAAGGGCCCGGCTGATGACAATGAAACAGAACGACAAGTGGCGCATGGTCAGGTCTCCCTGGCTTCGATGCGTGGCACTTTGTCGGGTGTGCGTCTCTCGACCGTCTCAGGCCCAGGGCCGACTGATGGCGTGCCAGGGTCGCGGGCCCATGGCGCCGCCGCTACACCAGCAGTTGCCTGAACCAGTCCGGCATGGGCGCCGACTTCTTGGCCGCGTAGTCGGTCCACACCATGCGGGCGCCGCCTTCGGCATAAGCAACGCCGGGCTCGTCCACACGCTCGATGCGGTGGTAGCTTTCCAGGCTGCTGCGGCCAGGGTTGGCCACCATCATGGTCACGCGCACGTCGCCGGGGAATTCAAGCTGGCGCAAGAAGTTGCAGAAGGCGTTGATGATCAGCGGCCCCTGCCCCGTCAGCGACGTGCTGCCGCAGACCTTGAAGACCCAGTCCAGGCGGCAGCTCTCCATGTAGCGAAAGTACAGGGTGTTGTTGATGTGGCCCATGGCGTCCATGTCGCCCCAGCGCAGCGGC
>CAZUKT010000072.1:2766-12699 GCA_964620975.1 uncultured Rubrivivax sp.
TCGTGCACCAAGTGCATCTCGGCAGGCAGGTCGAATCGCATGGGTCGATTCCCCTCAGCTCACGCCCAGTTCACTGGCCAGCCGCTGCACCAGGGCCTTGAGCTCGGCCACTTCTGCCGCCAGGCGGGCCTGCTCGGCCTTGATGGCAGCCAGTTCGCCGGCGCTGATATCCACGCCACCGCCCGCGTCGCCTGCGCTCGCGCGGTGCAGCGGCTGCGCCACTTCACCACACAGCAGGTGTGCCCAGCGGGCTTCACGTTCACCGGCCGCACGCGCCAGTTTGATGGCCATAGGCTCGGGCTTGCCGGCCAGTTCCTCCAGGAAGCCTTCCACCGAAGAGATGTCGGCAAAGCGGTGCAGCCGCTCGCAGCTGAGCCGCAGTTCGGCCGACGTTTGCGGCCCGCGCAGCATCAGCGCCGCCAGCAAGGCCACGGCGGCACCCGGCACATGCAGCACACGTGCCGTGTTGTGTTCGAACTTGACGACGCGGCTGCCGCTGCCTTCAAACACCAGGCTCATGCCCTTGAGGCTGTCCAGCGCCACTTGCACGTCGCCTTCGGTGGCTTCCATCACGGGGTGGCGCGCGGTCTTCTGGTTGCAGCCGGCCACCAATGCGTTCAGCGACAGCGGGTAGGTGTCGGGCACGGTGGCCTGCTTCTCGATCAGCACGCCCAGCACGCGGGCTTCAAGCGGTGTGAGGTGTCTCATGCAGCAATCTCCAGAGGCAAGTGCACGCGAAAACAGGTGCCCGACTGGGCACCGGGGGTGGCGGCAATGGTGCCGCCCATGGCCACGACAATCTGCTGCGTGATGGCCAGGCCCAGGCCTGCGCCCTCGGCCGACCGCCGCCCCGCAGCGCCTTGCGCATAGGGCTCCCACAGCAAGGCCAGTTCCTGCGGCGAGATGCCCGGCCCAGTGTCGGTGACCTCGATGCGCAATTGGCGCGTGGCGCCGTTCCAGACCCCCGCCACGCTGACCTGGCCTTGCAGCGTGAACTTGATGGCGTTGCCCACCAGATTGTTCACGACCTGCGACAGCCGCAGGGCATCAAACCACATGGGTTGGTCCGCCTGTGGCTCGGTGCTGACCAGCGTCAACCCTTTTTGGGCGGCCAGCAAGCGGTGCGGTGCCAGCGTTTCCCGCCACCAGGCCGGAAGGTCTTGCGCGGTCGGCTGCAACTGGATGCCCTGGTTCATCGCGCGCTCGTTGGCCAAGGTGTTTTCAAGCAGACGGCCGGTCTGGTCGGCCGAGTCCTTGATCCAGCCCGCGATCTGGTCGGCCGACGCCTGCGGCTGCTTGTCGAGCATCATGCGGGCGCCCCACCCGATGCTGTTGACCAGGCCACGCACCTCGTGGGCCAGATAGGCCAGGAAGCGGCCCCGTGCGGCGGTGGCCGCCTCGGCCTGGGCGCGAGCCGATTCAGCCACCGCCTTGGCTGCACGCAGGCGGCGGTTGGCCAGCCACAGCACCAGCATCACGGCCAGCAAGACGGCGCCCAGGGGCCACATCCGGCCCAGCACATCCTGCCAGCGCAGACCCGGCTGCAACTGCACAAACAGCCACCGCTGGTTGATCTCGGCGAGTTCGGCCGGTGTCAGCGCGGCGAGGCCCCGGTCGAGCACCCGGGCCAGTTCAGGGTGGCGGCGCGGCACGCCAAAGTACAGGTCGCTGTCGCCGTTGCGCACGACACCGGTAATGTGCAAGCGGCCCGCATAGCGCTCTTGCAGATGCCGGCTCACGACGGCGCTGTTGCCGATGGCGGCGTCCACCTCGCCCGCCGCCAGTGCCTGCAGCACGCCGGCCTGCGTATCCAATTCCACCAACTTCAGCCCCGGGTTGCGCAGGCGCAGTCGTGGCAGCAGAAAGTGCTCACGCAGCAAACCCACGGTGCCCGCCGCCATGTCGTCGGGCTCGCTGTAGCGGCGGCTGTCATTGCTGCGCATCACCATCGCCGTGGGCACCGATGAAAACGGGCCGACGAACAGAAAGTCCACGCTGCGGTCGGCAGTGCGGGCCATGCCCACCACCACGTTGACACCGTCGCCAGTGCGTGCGCGCTGGTAGACATCGGCAAACGCGGCGCCCTCGTGCGCCACGATGCGCAGGCCCGTCTTGTGCGCCGTGGCGCGCAACAAGTCTGCGCCCAGCCCCTCCATGCCACCCAGCGGGCCGGCCACGGTAAAGGGCGCAAAGCTCTTGTCGTAGCCAGCGCGGACTTCGCCGTGGGCCGCAACCCAGGCCTGCTCGCTGCCGGTCAGCGGTGCTGGCTCGCCGGCAAAGGCCGTGGCCGCACCCACGGGCAACCAGCGGCGCGCCACCTCAGCCCGTTCGGCAGGCGTGATGGTGTCCATGGCTTTGGCCAGAATGGTGTGCAGTTCCGGGTGCTGCAGCAGCACGCCGGGCCCGATCAAGCCCTCGTTGGTGGTGGACAGCCGGCGCACCAGCAGGTTGCTCAGCAGCTGCGATTCAATCAGGTAAACCGCTTCTTGCAGCGTGGTCGGTGCGAAGTCGGCACGGCCGTCGGCCACCGCCTTGAAGGCGTCACCCAGCGTCGCAAAACGCTCAATGGTCGCGGCCGGATAGTCGGCTGAAAACTCTTCGTCGTTGACGCTGCCCGCCAGCACGGCCACACGCGTGCCCTGCAGGTCACCCAGCACCGCCGCCTTGGTGCCTTCGCGGCGGGTCACGGCCACCGGGTCCACGGGCAACAGGCTGCCGGGCACCGAAAACAGGCGTGCGCGCTCGCGGCTCAAGCGCATCACCGGTGTCATGTCGGCCTGGCCGCCACGCAGCATGTTGATGGCCTCGGGCACGTTCTGCGCCGTCTGGTACTGGAGCCTGAGCCCTGCGCGCTGGGCCACGCGTTCAAGCATTTCAATGGCAAAGCCGTTGGGCGCCCGGCCGTCACGGCCACCCACATAAAAGGGCTCGGCTGTGGGCACCAGCAACACCCGCACCGGGCCATGAGACCGGATCCAGCGCTGTTCTTGCGCGGTCAGGGCCAGCGCCGCAGCGAGCCCGGCAAAGCCCAGCAACAGCAGCCCGACGAGCAGCAGCCGCGTCAGGCGCTGCGGCAAATCACACCCCGAAACCGTCGTCCGCAGCGATGACCGCGCCATTGACGAAGTGGCTCTCGGGCGCACACAACATCATCAACACGGCGTCAAGATCCTGCACCTGCCCCACGCGTTTGCGCGGCAGCATCTGGATCAGTTTCTTGCCGGCTTCGGTCTTCCAGTGCTGGTGGTTGATTTCGGTGTCGATGTAGCCGGGGCACAGCGCGTTGACGTTGATGCCAAAACGCCCCCACTCCAGCGCCATGGCCTTGGTCATGTGGATGACGGCGGCCTTGCTCATGCTGTACACGCCAATTTGCGGCAGCACGCGCAAGCCGGCCATGGACGCCACGTTGACGATGCGCCCACCCGTGTAGGTGCCCGGCGCTTCGCCCTTGCTGCGGGCGATCATGCGCTTGGCCACTTCTTGCGCCATGAAGAAGGCGCCACGGGTGTTGGTGCCGAACACGAAGTCAAAGTCCTCGGGCAACACGTCAGTCAGCTTTTGCGTGGTGCTGACGCCCGAGTTGTTGATGAGGATGTCGATGGCGCCCATCTCTGTCTCGGCGTGCGCCACGGCGGCCTTGATGCTGTCGGGGTCGGTCACGTCCACCGTCACCACGTGCGCGTCACCGCCCTGGCTTTCGATCTCGGCGCGCAGCGTCTTGAGCCGGTCTTCGCGGCGCGCCGCCAGCACCACGCCGGCACCGGCTGCGGCCAGGGTCTTGGCAAACTGTGCGCCCAGGCCGCTGGAAGCGCCGGTGACAAAGGCCACGCGGCCCGACAGATCGATCTGGTAACTCATGGTGATGGTCTCTTGGAATGTGGGCTGTGCCAGCACGGTGGCGGGCCTGAAAAGCACGATAGCACGCAGACATTGGCGCGCCCTGTCGCGGATCAAGGATGCGGCATCATCGGCAGCACCCATGTTGCACCTTCAAAACCTGAGCAAGCGTTACGGCGCCACGGCCGTGTTTCACGACGTTTCATTGCACCTGGCTCGCGGCGAATTTGTGGCCTTGCTGGGCGAGTCTGGCGTGGGCAAGTCCACGCTGCTGAACTGCATCGCCGGGCTGGACCGGGCCGACACCGGCACTGTGGCCATCGGCGGCGCCACCCTGGCCGGCCAGGGCGACGACGCGCTGGCCCACCTGCGCCGCGAGCACCTGGGTTTTGTCTTCCAGGCCTTCCACGTGCTGCCCCATTTGACGGTGGCAGAAAACGTGAGCCTGCCGCTGCGCCTGCTGGGCCGCAATGACGATGCCCGTGTGCAAGCCATGCTCGACGCCGTGGGCCTGGCCGGCCTGGAGGCGCGCCTGCCCGCGCAGCTTTCTGGCGGGCAATTGCAGCGCGTGGCCATTGCACGCGCGGTGGTGCACGCGCCGGGCCTGATCCTGGCCGATGAACCCACCGGCAACCTGGACCCCAGCACTGCCGAGCGCGTGCTTGGCATGCTGCGCACGCAGGTGCGTGACGCCGGCGCGGCCTGTCTGCTGGTGACGCATTCAGCCGCCGCCGCCACGCATGCCGACCGCGTGCTGCGGCTCACCGCACAAGGCATCGTGAAGGTCATGCGTTGAGCCGCACCAGGGCGGCGCCATGAAGCCGGCCGCAAACGATGGCGCGAACCTTGGCGTCGGCGTTGTCGCCGGCGTTAGCGCCGGCACCGCCAGCAGCACCTCCACCACCCGGGCCAGCCTGACCTTGCTGCCGCTGCTGCGCCTGCTGATCTGGCGCGAATGGCGGCATCACCCCTGGCGCCACGGCGCTGCCTTGTTGGCGGTGGCGCTGGGTGTGGCGCTGGCGTATTCGGTGCACCTCATCAACAACTCGGCGTTGGCCGAGTTTTCAGCCGCCGTGCGCAGCGCCAACGGCGAACCCGACCTCACGCTGCGGGGCCGCAATTTTGACGACGCACTCTTTGATCGCGTGGCCGCCGACCCCGCCGTGGCACTGGCCAGCCCCGTGCTGGAACTGGACACCTACGCCCGCACGCCGCAGGGCAAGCGCCTGGGCGTGCGGGTGCTGGGCATTGACGCACTGCTGGCGGCACCGCTGGCGCCAGCGCTGCTGCCCCGGCCTGCGGCAGGGGAAGACCGGCTCGTGTTTCTCGACCCCGGCGCGGTGTTTGCCAACGCCGCCGCACGCGATCTGCTGGGCTTGAAGGACGGCGGCACGCTGGGCCTGCAGTCCGGCCCCGGCTATGCCCATTTGCGTGTGGCCGGCAGCGCGGCCACCAGCGGGCCACCCACGGTGGTGATGGACCTGGCCGGCGCGCAGCAGCACTTTGCAGCGCTGGGGCAGTTGTCGCGCATTGACCTGCGCCTGGTGCCGGGCGCAGACCGCAACGCGTTGCTGGCCCGCCTGGCACTGCCGCCCGGCGTGGCGCCGGTGGCGGCCGACGAGGCCGAGCAGCGTGTGTCCAACCTGTCACGCGCCTACCGCGTCAACCTCACGGTGCTGGCGCTGGTGGCCTTGTTTGTGGGCGCCTTTCTGGTGTTTTCGGTGGTCTCGCTTTCAGTGGCGCAGCGCACACCGGCATTTGCGCTGCTGGGCGTGTTGGGCCTGGCCGCCAGAGACCGCCAGCGCTGGGTGCTGCTTGAATGCACGCTGCTGGGCGCAGCGGGCAGCGCATTGGGCCTGCTCCTGGGCACGGGCCTGGCGGCTGCAGCGCTGCGTTTCCTGGCCGGTGATCTGGGCGGTGGTTACTTCCCCGGCATCACGCCGCCGCTGCAATGGTACTTGCCCGCCACGCTGGCCTTTTTGGCACTGGGCACCGCGTCGGCCGTGGCCGGCGGCTGGTGGCCGGCGCGGCAGGCGCAGGCCATCACACCCGCCCAGGCGCTCAAAGGGCTGGGCACACCCGAGGCCCAGGCGCCGCCGGCCTGGCCGGGGCTGGCGCTGCTGGCCGTGGGCACGGCAGCGGCCTTTGCACCGCCCATTGCAGGCCTGCCGCTGGCCGCCTACGTGGCGGTGGCGGCGCTGCTGTTTGGCGGCGTGGCGCTGGTGCCGGCCGTGGTGCATGCGCTGCTGGCCACGGTGCCGCCGGTGCGCGGCGCATTGCCGCTGCTGGCCGTGCAACGCGCGCGTTTCCAGCGCCGCACCGCCACGGCGGCGGTGGCGGGGGTGGTGGCGAGCCTGGCCTTGTCGGTGGCGCTGACGGTGATGGTGGCCAGCTTTCGCACCGGCGTGACAGAGTGGCTGGACGTCATCTTGCCGGCCGATATCTACGCCCGCAGCGCAGCCAATGCAGCCGCCACCGACCAGGCCTGGCTGCCCGCCACCTTTGCCACCCAGGCCGCCGCCGTGCCCGGTGTGCAGCGTGTGCAGGCCATGCGGGTGCGCAGCTTGGCGATGGCAGCGGGCCGGCCCGGTGTGACGCTGATCGTGCAGCCGCTGGCGCAGCCGGTCATGGGCCTGGCCTTTGTCAACCCACCGCTGCCTGCAAAGCCCGGTGAAACCGCCGTGTACGTGAGCGAGGCCATGGTCTCGCTGTACGGCGCCACGCCCGGCGCAATGGTTGAATTGCCGCTGGGCGGGCAACGTGTGCAGGCCCGTGTGCTGGGCGTGTGGCGCGACTACGCGCGCCAGTTTGGCGCCATCACCATGGACGATGCCGTGTACCGCCGCATCACCGGCGACACCCGCATCAACGACCTTGCCGTCTGGTTGCAGCCCGGCGCCGACACCAGCGTCGTGCAAGACGCGCTGCGTGCGTTGCTGGTGGACCCGGCCATGCTGGACTTTGCTTCCAGTGCCGAACTGCGCAAGGTGTCGCTGCGCATCTTTGACCGCAGCTTTGCCGTCACCTACTACCTGCAGGCGGTGGCCATTGCCATCGGTCTGATCGGCATCGCAGCCAGCTTGTCGGCGCAGGTACTGGCGCGGCGCAAGGAGTTCGGGCTGCTGTCCCACCTGGGCCTCACGCGGGGCCAGATCGTGGCCGTGGTGGCCGGCGAAGGCGCGGCCTGGGTGGCAGCCGGCACCTTGGTGGGGCTGGCGCTGGGGCTGGCCATCAGCATGGTGCTGGTGTTTGTGGTCAACCCGCAGAGCTTTCACTGGACCATGCACATCGTGCTGCCCGCCGGGCGCCTGGCCGCGCTGTGTGCGGCAGTGATGCTGGCCGGCACGGCCACCGCCGCGCTCAGCGCCCGCAGCGCTGCCGGGCGCAGCGCCGTGATGTCGGTGAAGGAGGACTGGTAGTGCACCCACGCCGCTTGTGGATGTTGCGGCTGGCATCGGGCGGCGCGGGCTGGTGCCTGGGCCAGGCGCAGGGAGCGGGTGCGGGTGCGGGTGCGAGTTCGGCGGCAGGGGCAGTTTCAGGACCAGCCGCAAATGCCGCTGCCGCAGTTGCACCGGCCCCCGCCCCCAGCGTGCAGCGCGGCCGGGTGCTGGCTTTTCCGGCTGACCACGGCGCCCACCTGGCTGCACGCACGGAGTGGTGGTACGCCACCGGCTGGCTCAGCGCACCGGGCGCGGCGGCGGACATGGCCGCGCCCACACATGGCTTTCAGGTCACCTTCTTTCGCAGCCGCACGGGCCTTGCGCAGGGCAACACCAGCCGTTTTGCCGCACGCCAGTTGTTGTTTGCACACGCCGCGCTCACGTCACTGGCCAGCGGGCAGCACCAGCATGACCAGCGCATCGCTCGCTGGTCGGGCGCACCTGGCGCCGTGTTGGGCAGCGCGGCCACAGCCGATGGCGACGTGCGGCTGGGCGGCTGGGCACTGCGGCACACGGGCGCCGCCTGGCAGGCCCTGGTGCCAGCACGTGACTTTGCACTGCAGCTCACCCTGTCACGCACGCAACCGCTGCTGCTGCAAGGCGATGCCGGTTTCTCACGCAAGGGGCCCGATGCGGCGCAGGCCAGCCACTACGTGACTGAACCGCAACTGGCCGCAGTCGCAAAGCTTGGTGCCACCAAGACCGAGTACCCCGGCCGCGCGTGGATGGACCACGAGTGGAGCGACGAGATCCTGCACCCCAGCGCCGTGGGCTGGGACTGGATAGGCATGAACCTGGCCGACGGCAGCGCACTCACCGTGTTCGTGCTGCGCCGCGCCGACGGCAGCACGCTGTGGGCCGGCGGCAGCCACCGCAGCGCGGGCGGCGCGGCGCGCAGTTTTGCACCGGCCGAGGTGCGCATGGTGGCCGGCCGCCGCTGGCGCAGTGCCAGCACAGGTGCCAGCTACCCCGTGCAATGGCAAGTGCACACGCCCGCCGGCAGCCACCGCGTGCGTGCCTTGCTGGACACGCAAGAACTGGACAGCCGCCAAAGCACGGGCACCGTGTACTGGGAAGGCTTGAGCGAACTGCTGGACGATCAAGGCGTCCGCGTGGGCCTGGGATACCTGGAGATGACGGGCTACGCCGCGCCGCTGCGGATGTAGGCCGGCGCAAACAGGCCGGGTGCCGGCAGGTAGATGCAGGACCAGGGCGCGGGCTCAGTGACGCGGGCACCGGGACGCGGGCTCACGGACGCTGCCCACACCGGTCCCGCAGGCAGCGGCGCCGAGGCCTGGGCTTACTTGGGCCGAGCGCGGTCGTTGTTGTTGAGCCAGTTGCCGTTGGCGGGCATGGTGACCAACTCCACTGGCGCGGCACGCACGCAGTTGCCGCCCGCCTGGCGCGCGGCCTGCGCGGCGTCTTCGGCATCGTCAAGCAGTGACTGCAGGTTCAGGTGCGCCGCACGCAGGTGCGCCACACCCACGCTCACCGTGAATCGCAGGCGCTGGGGCACGGCCGGCAGGGCCACCTCCAGCTGCTCGGCGCGCTCACGAATTCGCTCGGCCACGTCCAGCGCGCCCGTGGCGTCGGCCGGGGCCAGGAACACCGCCATCTGCGACTCTGAAAAACGCACCAGCACATCGGCGCCCCGCAAGGTGGGCGCCGTCTGGTGCAGCAATTCGGCCATCACGGCGTCGGTGGCGGCCGTGCCACGCGCTTCAACCAGGCGCGCAAAGCGGTCCACTTCCACCAGCAGCAGCGCTGCGCCGGTGCCGTAGCGGCGTGACCGGGCCCATTCGCGGCCGGCCAGTTCAAGAAACGTCTGCCGTGTCAGTGAGCTGGCCGACAGCGTGCCGGAAGCCGCTGCACGCTCTTGCGCGGCTTCGGCGTGGCGCGCCAGCTTGGCGCCCAGCAGTGCCAGCGGCACGGCGGCCAGCACCACACCCAGCGCGGCCGCCAGTGGTGCCACCCACACGGCCGCGCCCAGCCACAGGTTCAGGCCCAGCGCGGCCGCCCCCGACACCAGCACCGCCCCCGCCACCAGCAGCAGCACAGCGGCCCGCACCGACACGCGAGGCGCCGGGGTGCGGGGCTTGGGGGCCGAAAGCGTGGAGCGCGCGGAAACGGGCTCGGACAGGGGGATCGGCTGGGTGGGTGTCATTGCATGCGCCTGGACAGACCCTATTCGACCACAACCGGCCCGATCTGAAGCACCGTTTGATCACGGGGGGTGGTGTTGAGAGTGCATCCCCGCACGCCAAACGGTACCGGGCCAAACGGGGGCCACGGCGGCCGAGCCGGGCGCCGGGTCATCTTTCAAGGCCAATGGTCAATGCCAGGGGTCAGCACCGTGGGTCAGCACCACGCACCAGGGCCACCAGGCCCACGCATAGACTCTTGCCCATGGCCCAAGACACCCAACGCCCCGCAGCCGCGTCACCCCGTTCGCTGTCGGGTTTGCTGCCCTTCATTCGCCCCTACCGTGTGCAGGTCGCGCTGGCAGGCCTCTTCCTGGTGATGGCGGCCCTGAGCACGCTGGCATTCCCAGTGGCGCTGAAGGTGCTCATCGACCAAGGCCTGGTGGCGGCCGACCCCGGGCAGCGGGTGATGGCGCGGCGGGGCCACTTCCTGGCGTTGGTCGGTGTCGCTG
>CAZUKT010000073.1:0-6546 GCA_964620975.1 uncultured Rubrivivax sp.
TGCAGTACTCGGCCACGTCATATCGCTGTTTGCCATTGATGCGGATGCCGATGTCGTGCTCAAACACCGCCGCCACATGGTGTGGGCTGCGGGCGTCTGTGGACAGCCGGTCGGGCATGGGGGGCAGAGGCTTGGCTTCGGTCGTCATGGGCATGTCTGGTTGTGGGCCTTGGGGCGGCCAGCCGCGTACGCGTGCAGAGTGTTGTTGCCCTTGCGGGCCCCGCTCGGCGGCCTGGCCCAGCAAAACCGCCCAGGTGGGCGGCCCTTGCAGATCAGAGCGCGGCGTCCTTGAGTTTCTTCAGTGCGCGGGTCTTGATCTTCACGGTGGCGGGTTTGGCCGCAAACACGCGCTCGACCTTGGTGAAGGGGTCAATGCCAGTGCGCTTCTTCTTGGCCGGCACGTTCAGCACGTTGACCTTGAGCAGGCCGGGCAGCGTGAACGAACCCAGGCCCTTCTTGTGCACCGAAGCCAGGATGGTGGCTTCCAGCGCCGCAAGCACAGCCTTCACGGCCTTGGCCTCCACGGCAGCCAGGTCGGCAAGGTGGGCCACCAGGCTGGTCTTGTTGAAGGCGGTCTTGATGGGCTTGACAGCAGCAGGTGCCTTGGCCGGCGCAGCAGCCGCCTTGGTGGTCTTCTTGGCGGGCGTGGCCTTCTTGGCCGACACTGGGGTCGCCGCTTTCTTGATCGTTGCCATGGGGTCTGTGAATCCTGAGAGTTGAGAGGCGCCGTGCAGGTGCAAGGCATCAGAATTCTAGGCCGCTGCGCAAAGCGGCCCGCACACGCTCGCAACCGAGCCACAGGGGCCGGCCGGCCGACGCAGCCGGCGGGTTTTGAAGGGTGCTAGAACCAGGTCCAGACGCGCCAGAGCCACTGCGGAAGGCGGTCGGCCTTGGGCTGGTAGTGGTAGCGAAGGTCAGTGCTGCGCATGCGGGTCTCCTGCAAAATGGAATACTGTATAAAACATCAGTATCCCTTGCAAGCCCAACCTGCTGCGGCCGTGCCTGCCGCCACAGCCGACATGCCGCGCACGGACAGTGCACCGCCCTGACACATCCCTCACGGGCGCCCCTACACTGGCCCATGCCTGCCGACAACTCATCTGGCCACTCGGCCGCTGAAACACCGGCACGTCCCGACGCCAAAACCGCAACTCCGGCACTGCGGATTCAGCCACTCTTGGCGACTGAAGACTTTGATGGCTGCGCCGCCATCATGGCCAGTTCGAACCCGTGGCTGCGCCTGGGTTTCAGTGCGCAGGCCTGCCAAAGCATCGTCAAGCAGACCGAGCGAGAACCTTGGGGCGCATGGCAAGACAACTTGCTGGTTGGCTTTGTGGTGCTCAACTTCAAGGGCCCCTTTGTGGGCTACGTGCAGTTGCTGGCAGTGGCCGATGCCAAGCGCGGCTTGGGCATCGGCGCAGCACTGCTGGCACATGCCGAGAAGTGCATCTTTGAGCGCACGTCCAATGTGTTCATCTGCGTGTCGTCATTCAACGTGGGCGCGCAACGCTTCTACGCCCGTCAGGGATACCACGTGGCCGGACGGCTTGCCGACTTTTTGGTGGCCGGGCACGATGAACTGCTGCTGCGCAAGACCCGTGGGCCCTTGCTAAACAGCCGCACCGCGCCAACCCAGGGTGTTTGAAGCTACCGCCCTTTGAGCAATTCGTGCAGGTGCCGCACAGGCACCGCGTAGCTGATGCCCGTGGGGTTGCTCAGTGCGCTTTCTCGACCACCTTTGACCAGCACCATGTTCACGATGCCAAGGACCTGCCCGGTGTCGGCATCCAAGAGCGGGCCGCCACTGTTGCCAGGGTAGGCCGTGGCATCCAGTTGGAAGAGCTCGTAGTTGCCCTCGCGCAGCCGCAGCAGCGCTCTCGGATCAAGCTGTTGTGCGGTGGCTGCTGGCAAGGCGGCGGTGGTGATGGAAGCGATGATGCCCCGGTGCGTGACAGCCGCAAAACCCAGCGTGCCACCAATCGGGAAACCCATCAACGCCACCGCCTGGCCTTCGCGCGCCGCGCCGGGCTCACCCAGCCGCAAAGGCTTGAGCGCTGTGCCTTCGATACGGAGCAGCGCCAAGTCACGGCTGCGGTCTGTGGCCACGACACGGGCCCGGCGCAACTGCCCGGCTTCGGCGGTGCGCGACACCATGACCATCATCACGGGCCCGTTGTCGATTTCGGCACCCTCGGGCAACACGTGAAAGTTGGTGGCCACCAGTGTGCCGTCGCCAACCACGAAGCCCGTGCCCCGAAAACCGAAGCGCGGGCTGTCGGTGGCGTTGTAGGTGCCCACGGGCAGCACCGACGGTTTCGCCGCAGCAATCAGCGCGGGCAGATCGGCGCGGGCCAGTGGCAAAAGCCCCGCCAATGCCAGGCCCACGGCCGTGTGCACAAGCCGCCGTCGGTTGGGTTGCATGGGTCGTGGGCAGGCCTAGAGTGACTTGAGCAAGTTCGTCACTTCGGCCTGGTTGGCAAACTTGTCACCGAGCTTGGCCAGGGCTTCAAGCTCGGCGCGGGCTTGGGGCTTTTCTCCATTGGCGATGAAGTGCCTGGCCAGCGACAGCTTGAGCGTGTTGTCTTGTGGGTTGATCACGATGGCACGCTTTTGCACTTCAATCGCCTTGGCGTACTGCTTGTCGCCGGCCAGGGCGGTGGCCAGGGTGTCCAGCAGCGGCGCACGGTCGGGCAGCAGCGTGGTGGCTTGTTCGGCCATTGCCACCGCGCCAGGCTTTCCTTGCTTGACCAGCAGCCAGGCCACATTGTTCAAAGCCAGGGCGTTCTTGGGCTGCACTTCCAACACCGCGCGATAGTGCGCTTCGGCTTCGGCCCACTTGTCTTGGGACAGTGCCAAGTCGCCCAGGTAGTACGGGAAGATGGGATCCTTCGGGTGGTTCTTCTTCCAGTCTGCGGTCAGACGTTCGGCCTCGGGCGCATTGCCAGCCTGCAGCAGACTGCGGTGCAACTTGGCCGCGTAGTCAGCCACTGGGCGCCGCTGTAGGGCGCCGCGGTAGGCGGTGGCAGCGGCCGCCCAGTTTTTCCGGCTCGTCTCGACCTCGCCTTCAAGGGCCCATCCGGTGGCGTCCTTGGTGTCCTTCTTCTGCATCTCGCGCGTCAGGTTCACCGCGTCATCGGGCCGTTTGTCCATCAGGGCCAGGGCCACCTGCGCGCCCTTGGCCGCCGCAAGGTTGGGCTGCAGTTCCAGGGCCCGGCGCAAGGCGCGGCCCGCGTTGGAGAGGTCTTTGTTGAGCGCATAGCCGTCGGCCATGCGCACGTGGTGCATGGCAAACGTGGGCTGCGCCGCCACCAGCTTGGTGTAGGTGGTGACCGCCTGGTTGCCGTCACCGTTGGCGATCTGCGCGCGACCCATGGCGTCTTGCACGTCCAAGTTGCTGGGCAGCGCGGCCACGGCCTCCTGGGCTGCCGCCATTGCGGCCTTTGCGTCGCCGGTATTGAGCAGGAAAGTCACCAGGATCAGGTAGGGCGTGGGTTCGGTTGGGTTGGCCTTGATGGCCTCGCGCATCCAGCGCAGCGCGTCTGCGGGCGCAGCCCCGGTGCGCACCCCCAGTTCGGCCAATGCCAGCATGGCCTGCGGGTTCTTGGGCTGTGCCTTCAGCAGCGTTTCAAACCGCTGCCTTGCAAGTTCAGGCTTGCCGGCGGCCAAGTCGATGGCAGCCAGGCTGGCCACGGCCGGAAAGTAGCTGCTGTCTTTCTGCAACGCAGCCTCAAAGCTCTTGGTAGCCGCCGGGAGGTCGCGCTTGACCAGCAATACGCGGCCCCGCAGGTTGTCGGGCACGGCGCTGTCTGGCGTCTTGGCCTGAAGGCCGTCGATGGCCTTCAGCGCACCGGCAATGTCGCCTTGGCGCAGCCGTGCGCTCACCAGTGCAAGGTCGGCCCGTGTGCCCTTGTCGCCGGCAGCGATGGACTCGAGTTCGGCCACGGCCGCAGTGCCGTTGCCCCGAGCGATCTGCGCCATGGCCACCGAGGTGCGCACGCGGGCATCGTCGGGCGCTGCCTTGCCGGCGGCCTGGAATGCGGCGTCGGACTTCTTGGTGTCACCCATCTGCAGCCAGGCGTCACCGGCCAGGGCCAAGGTCGTGCCGTCTGGCGACTTGCCTTCAAGCAGGGGCTGCAAAACTTCTACGGCCTTGCCGGGCTGACCGGTGCGCAGATAGGTCTGCGCCAGCAAATGGCGCGAAAGAACCAGTCCGGGCACCTTCTTCAGCGCGCGGCCGAGAAATGCCTCGGCCTGCAGGTAGTTCTTCAGGCGGTACTCGGTGGCGCCCGCCAGCTCGAGCACAGGCACGTTGTCGGGCAACACCTTGAGGATGCGGTCGGTGATCTCGCGCACAGCCTTGTAGTCCTTGGCCTCAAAGGCGAACTGCGCCTCGAAGTACAAGGTCTCGGGGTGGTTGGGTGCCACTTTCTTGAGTTCAGCAAACTGGGCCTTGGCAAGCTCTGGTTTTTTCTGTTCGTACAGCACGGCCATGGCCGATGTGTGCGCAGAGATGGACTTGGGGTTGGTGGCCAGCACAGCTTGGTAGGCGGCCAGCGCCCCGTCGAGGTTGCGTTTGCCCCGGTGCAGCAAATCGCCCTTCAGGATGCCTGCGTTTTCATTGCCCGGCTCGTTGCCCAGAACCTTGCCCAAAACGGCCAAGGCTGCGTCAACGTCGCTGTCGACAGCAAGCAGCCGAGCCTGCAGGATCAGCGCTGGGGCATAACCGGGACGGTCTTTCAGCGCTACCTGCAAGGTGTCTTTGGCCTTCTGCGTATCCCGGCTGCTGGCATAGGCCGTAGCCAAAGAGGTGAGCAGATCGCCGGACGCGGCGGGGTCCTTGAGCTTGATGGAGCTGAACTGGGCCAGCAGCTTGGCCTCTTCGCCGGTCATGAGCATGGCGCGGGCCAGCTCAGGCATCACCTGCTCATCGGGCGTTTGCAGTTCTTGCGCCTTGCGCAGTTCCACCAGTGCCGCTACTGGGTCACCCGACTCCAGCAGGGCCTTGCCCAGCAGCAGCCGCGCCTCGGCCGACTGTGGATTCTTCTGCAGCGCATTCTTGAGCTGGATCACCGCTCCCTTGGTGTCCTTTGACGCAAGCAGGGTCTTGGCAGACGCCGTCAACTCGGCATCAGACGGCCCGCCGCAGCCCGCCAAGATCAGTACCATGGTGGCGATGCAGGTGCCCAGGGTTGTGTAGCGCAAGGTCATGATGTTGTGCCTGAGTGGTGTTTACAGGGACTTGGCGAGTTTGACTACCTCGTCGCGGAAGGCGAAGCCGGGGCCCAGGGCTTGAAGGCGGTCGAGTTCAGTGCGCGCCAAAGCCTTGTCGCCAGCCTGCAAGGCTATCCGAGCCAGGTTCAGCCGCAGCCCATTGTCATCAGGTGAGAGTTCGACTGCACGCTTTTGAGTGCTCAAGGCCTTGTCGAATTGCTTTTCGGCGGCCAGGGCCATGGCCAGTGTGTCGACAAGCGCACCTTTGTCGGGCATCAACGCCACCGCCCTTTGCGCGAATTCCACGCCACCGGGCTTGTTCTGCACCGCCAGCACCCAGGCCAAGTTGTTCAGCGCCAGCGGATGGCGCGGCCTCTTGACCACCACACGCCGCAGGCGCGTTTCTGCCTGCTCCAGGTCGTTGCGGGCAATCGCGTTGGTGGCCATCTGGTAGTCGAACGCAGTGTCCTCGGGATGGTCCTTCATCCAGGCCACACCAAACCGTTCGGCTTCGGCCGCGCGATCGGCCCTGGCCAGGCTGGCCAGATACAAGCGGGCAAGCTCGGGGTCGATGCCCGGCACAGCCAAGCCACGCTTGAAAGCGGCCATGGCGGTATCCACCGACTTGAGCCTGATCTGCACCAGGGCTTCAAAAGCGTAGCCATTGACGGCCTTGGGGTGCTGCTGCTGCATGTTGCGCGCGAGTTCGAGCACTTCACGCGTACGGCCCGTGGCCAGCATCAGGTTCATCAGGCTCTCTTGGGCGGCCTGCGAACCCGGTTCAATTTCAAGGGCCTTGCGCAGCGCGGTTTCAGCGGCTGGGCGCTTGCCCGAACTCTTGTACACGTCGGCCAGGCGCACATAGGGCATGGCGGACTTCTGGTCGACACCCGCAATGCGCCTGAAAGTGCTCACGGCTTGCTCTACATCACCGGCTTCCATTTGTGCACGGCCCACGGCGTCCAAAACGCGCAAGTCATTGGGCAGGGCGGCCGCAGCCTCCTGCGCCACTACCAAGGCTTCCTTGTACTGTCGCTTGCTAAGCGTCTGCTCGATGAGTTGCAGGCGCGCCGTGGCGTCTGAAGGCGCCACCTTGATGGCTTCGGACAGGATCTTGGTGATCTCGTCATGCGACGCACCCGCCCGGCGCCGCACCTCGGCCAGAGCGAGGTAGGCATAGTGGTTGCGCGGGTCGGTCTTGATGGCAGCGTCGAGCCTGGCCTTGGCTTGGTCGAACTTCTTTTCTTGCACGTCGATGCCGGCCAGGCTGGCGACCGACGAGAACAGCCCCGGGTCCACCTTGGCACGCAGCACTTCCCCGAGCCCGTTGACCTC
>CAZUKT010000073.1:6556-12673 GCA_964620975.1 uncultured Rubrivivax sp.
AGCCCCGGGTCCACCTTGAGCGCTTGTTCAAAAGCTTCGCGCGCCGCCACGTAATCCTTGCGGGTGACCTGCACCCTTCCCCGCATTTCAAGCGCCGTGGCATTGCCAGGGTTCTTCTTGAGCATGACGTCTACTGCTTGCAGCGCAGCGTCAAATTCGCGCCGCTTCAGGCGAGCGCTGACAATGGCCTGGTCGGCGAATGTGTCCTCGGGGCTCTGGGTGGCGATGGTCTCCAGTTCGGCAAAGGCGGTTGCCGGGTCACCCTTGTTCAGGTGCGTCAGCGCCATGGCGGTCTTCACCCGCATGTTGTCGGGCTTGATCTTCACCGCCTGGGTGAAATGCCCTTCGGCGGCAGCGGCGTTGCCCATGCGCAATTGCACGTCACCCGCCAACGCATGCGCGTCAGCGTCTTGCACAGTGCCTGCAAGCAGCGGCTGCAGCGTTTCCAGCGCCTTGGCGGCCTGGTCCAGCCGCAAATAGGTCTGGGCCAAGTTGCGTCGCGCCAAAGGCAGTTCGGGCACCAGTTGCAAGGCCTTTGAAAAGTAGGTTTCAGCCATCACCAGTGAACCCGCCTGGCCCTCTACCGCACCGGCCAGTTGCAGAACACCGGTGTGATTCGGGGCGCCTTTCAGGAGCAACTGCACCAGGTCGCGCGCCTTGGGCAAGTCACGCTCCGTGAAGGCGATCTGCGCGTCAACGTAAATGGTTTGCGGATGCTTGGGCATCAGCGCACGCAATGCGTCGGCCTGGGCCTTGGCGCCGGGAACGTCGCGCGCACGCAGACGGCCGCCGATGATGGCCAGGTGTGCGGGCACGTAGGCGCGCTCGGCCTCCAGCGCCTTGCGGAATGCCTCTTCGGCGCCTTTGTTGTCGTTCTTGGCAAACGCCAGGATCTCACCTTTCAGATGCCATGCTTCGTACAACGACGCATCCTTGGCGAGGATCGTTTCCACCAAGGCCAGCGCCGGCTCGAATTCCCGCTTGCCGGCCAGGATGCGTGCATTCAGGATCTGCGCCGGCCCAAAGTCGGGGGCCGCTTGCAACGCTGCGGCAATGGCGGCTTCAGTCTTGGCCTTGTCGCCCTGAGCGCCCCAGGCCGTGGCCACCGAAGACTTGAGCGAGGCCTGTGCCAGTTTGTCGGTGAGCGTCATCTCGCCGTAGAGCGTGGCGAGCTTCTTGTACTGGCCCGTCAACAGCATGGCGCGCGCCAACGCCGGCACGGCAAGGTTGGGGTCGTACTTCTGGTCCAGCAACTTGGACAGTTCCAGTACCGCCCCTGAAGGGTCGCCAGAGCTCAGCAAAGCTTGTCCGAGCAAGTAGCGGGCTTCGGCCGACTGTGGATCCCCCTGCAGGGCCGACTTGAACTGGATCGCTGCCGCCTTGTGGTCCTTCTTGGCCGTGTACTCCTTGCCCGAGGCGATGAGTGACTTGGGCGAGTCGCCCCCGCAGCCGGACAAGGCCAGCGTGCAGGCCAGCGCCAACGCGGCCCAGGGGCCGGGCGCGGAAAGAGTCGTGCACTTCATCAGTTCTTGCTCCCTTGGGGCCAGCAGAGGCCCGGCTACTTGATCGACAGGCGACGCATCAGGTCATACAACGTGGGGCGGCTCACGCCCAGAATCTCGGACGCCTTGACGATGTTTCCATTGCTGCGCGCCAGCGCGCCGACGATGGCTTGCCTTTCAGCCGCCTCACGCACGGTGCGCAAATCAAGATCGGAGCGCTCGGCGCCTGGCTCGCCGGCCGCTGGCGCGGGCAATCCCAGGTCGTCACAGGTCAAGCGGTCGGTGTCGGCCATGATGGACGCACGTTTCATGGCGTTGAGAAGTTCGCGCACGTTGCCGGGCCACGGGTGCTGCTCAATGGCCTTGATGGCATCGTCGGAAAAGCTCAATGACCCACGGCGTTGTTCCTGGGCAAAGCGGCGCAGGAAGGCATGCGCCAGCAGCACCGCGTCACCCGTGCGGGACCGCAGGGGTGGGATGTTGACCACGATCTCGGCCAGACGGTAGTACAAGTCCTCGCGGAAGCGGCCCTCGGCGATGAGGTGCTTGAGGTCTTGGTGCGTGGCGCACACCACACGCACGTCCACAGGGATCTCATTGCGGCCGCCCAGGCGTTCTATCGTGCGCTGCTGCAAAAAGCGCAGCAGCTTGGCCTGCAGCGAATGGGGCAGGTCGCCGATTTCGTCGAGCATCAAGGTGCCGTCGTGGGCCGTCTCTATCTTTCCGGGTGTGGTTTTGGCCGCACCCGTGAAAGCACCGCGTTCGTAGCCAAAGAGTTCACTCTCGAGCAGGTTTTCTGGGATGGCGGCGCAGTTGATGGCCACGAAGCGGCCCTTGCGTTTGCTGGCGGCGTGCAGCCCCTGGGCCAGAACTTCCTTGCCGGTGCCGCTTTCACCCAGCAGCAGCACCGTGGCGTCGCTGGAAGCCACACGTTCAATGGTGCGCGACAGGCGCATCATGTCGGCGTCGCGGGTGATCAGGCCGGAGAGTGCATCGGGCTGGTGCAGGGCCTGCAGGCGGCGGTTTTCGGCCTGCAATTCGGCCAGGCGGTAGGCGCGTTCTATGGTCAGATTGAGCACATCCGGCTCAAAAGGCTTGGCCAGGAAGTCATAGGCGCCCAGGGCCACGGCCCGCAGCGCGTTGGCCTGGTCGTTCTGCCCCGTGAGCACAATGACCTTGGTCGCAGGCTCCACGTCAAGAATCTGCTCCAGCAGCTTGAACCCTTCGGACACCGAATCGGGGTCTGGCGGCAGTCCGAGGTCCATGGTGACCACCGCAGGTTGGTGCCGGCGCACCTGCAGCAATGCGCTCTCGCGGTCGCTCGCGGTCACGGATTCAAAGCGGTCGAGAGACCACTTGATCTGCTTCTGCAGAGCCAGATCGTCTTCGACGATCAGCAGTGGTGTGGTGCCCTGGCTCATGCCGCGCTCGGCCGCAAAAGGTCAGAGCCGCGCTGCGCCTCAAACAGCGGCAACAGCACCGTGAGCACGGTGCCCTCGCTCAGTCGGCTGTCCACGCTGACGCTGCCGCCCAGTTCCCGTATGTATTGAAAGCTCTCGTAGGTGCCAATGCCCATGCCGCTGTGTTTGGTGGTGTTGAAGGGCCGAAAGAGCTTGGTCTGGACAAACTCTTCGGACATGCCGGCCCCGGTATCACCGACTTCGACCATGACCTGGCCGCTGAAACGTTGCACCTTAAGCCAGACACGGCCGGTCGCCGGCGTGGCGTCCATGGCGTTTTGCACAAGATGCCCAAGCACACGTTCCAAGCGGTCGTCATGGCCGCGCGTGGACAGAGGCTCCGACTCCTGGGTCTCCAGCTTGCGGCCCTGCTGGTGCATGGTGGACACCAGGCGCCGCACGATGGGACCGATCTCCACGCCCCGGCTCCCGCCTGGCGGTGTGGCCCCTTCGCGAAGCTGCAGCATCAGCCGTTTCATCTTTTCCAGCGAGCTCTCCACGGTCAACAACATGTCTTGCTGGAATTCACGGTTGTCGTGCAGGCGTTCCGCATTCTTGAGCATGAGCGAGAGCTGCGTGACGATGTTCTTGAGGTCATGCACGACAAAGGCGGACATGCGGTTGAAGGCCTCGAACTTGCGGGCCTCAAGCAGTGCTTCGGTGGCCTGCATCTGGGCGAGATAACCCGCAGCTTGCCGCCCCGCCGTCTTGAACAGGTCCAGCACCTCCCAGTTCAAGTCCATCGACGTTCGCGGGCGGGCCAGCAGCACAAAACCCAGCATGTCGTCACCCACCAGCAGGGGCACCACCAACCACGGGTTGGGGCTGCCCAACAGCCAAGTGGGCAGCGTGAGGCCAGCGTAACGGCGGGGTGCGGAGCGGAATTCTTCGAGGTCAATGACCCATCCCTTGTCACGCATGAACAGGCTGAAAGGCGAGTCCACAGGCTCCACTTGGGTGACACGCGGCATGTTCCACACGGCCGCCTGCGCGTAGGGCTGGTCGGTCCCGTTGCGCGCCCAAAGACTGCCCGCAGGGCATTCCACCATCTTGGCCAGACCGCGCACGATCATCCCGCCGGTTTCTTCGGGTGACCGTTTGGACGAGAGCATGGCCGTGAAACGCAGCCACTCTTCGCGGTAGTCGTAGCGGTAGCTGTAGAAATGCTTGCCAACAAACACCTTGAGCCAGCTGCGCAGAGACCCCGACACCACAGGCGCCACCAAGAAGGCCAGTCCCACCACCAGCAGCCCAAGTTGCAGCGCCCGGCCCCAGGTGCCACCAAAGTAGCGCACGTAGTAGCCAATGCCCGACATGAACAACAGGTAGGCGCCCGCCAGGATCAGGGTCGCGGAATAGAAGGCGGCTGTGCGTGAAACCTGCAAACGTGTAATCCAGTCATTTCGCCGCCGTGCTGCGACAAAGAGAAACGGCACGGCCAGCGCGTGCGCGGCGCCGCGCAGGCTGTAGGCGTCGGGGTCGGTTTGGCCGAACAGCAGACCTTCAGAAAAAACATAGGTGTCGAAGGCAAACACACATGCCAATCCGAGGCACACCGGTTTTGCGCCCCAACGCGAAGCCTCGCCCACATTGCGAAAGACCTGCTCGACGATGAGCAAGCCGAGCATGGGCAGCGCCAACGCCGTCACCAACGCCGGCCTGGCTGTGGTGGCACCAAAGTCACCGGCGCCACGCCACACCAGCGCGCCCACGGCAGCGGCCACGATGATGCCCGCAGACAGTCGCAAGACCTTCACGGCCTGCCCCTTGCCGCCTTCGACGTCGGCCGGGAAGAGTTGCATCAGAAAGGCGAACCACAGCCCATACCGGCCGACGTCGAAGATCTGTCCCAAGAAGGCCCAAGTTGGCGAGGGCCAGTTGCTGGTGCCGATTTCGGCCACTGACCACGAGACAGTGGCGAGCAGAGCCGCGACGAGCAAGCGCCCCAACAGTTTGCTACTGCCCTGAAGGCGGCTGGAAGTGATCAGGTAGGCCGCAAACCCACCGTGCACTGCAACTGAGAGCGCATGGCCAAAAACGGCAACGTTGTCTGTACCTGCGCTCATCCGTCACGCCCACTGGCGCGGACGCCCCAACAAGACCCCGGCTGGCTGCCGGGATGCGTCGTCATGGCCCGCTCAGCGAGCGCCTCTGCCGGTCAGTACCACGCCCACAGTTTCAAATAGAACCACGATGTCGAGGAACAGGGTGTGGTTCTTCACGTAGTAAAGATCGTACTGCAGCTTTTCGAGCGAATCCTCTACCGTGGCGCCGTACGGATACCGGACTTGAGCCCAGCCTGTCACGCCTGGCTTGACGCTGTGGCGCAAGGCGTAAAAGGGGATCTCCTGGGTCAGCTGATCTACAAAGAACTGGCGCTCGGGACGCGGGCCCACAAGGCTCATGTCGCCCCGCATCACGTTAAAGAGCTGCGGCAGTTCGTCAATGCGCAGCCGCCTGATGATGTGACCCACACGAGTGACACGGTCGTCGTTGGCAGCAGCCCAACGAGGCTTGCCATCTTTTTCAGCGTCGGTGCGCATGCTGCGAAACTTGGCGATGCTGAAGCGCCGGCCGTTGAGACCTACACGGTCCTGCCGGTACAGGGCCGGGCCCGCGCTTTCCATCTTGATGACCACGGCCGCGATGGCCATGATGGGGGCGGCCAGCAAACACAGCACGCTTGCGCAGACGATGTCGAACACACGCTTGACGAAAGTCCGCCAGGCCCCTTGGTTGAATCCGTCGCCAAAGATCAACCAACTGGCATTGAGGTAGTCCAGGCGGATCTGACCCAGCGTCTTTTCGAAGTGGGTGTTCAGGTCGTGCACCTTGATTCCCGATGCCTTGCAGTCGAGCAACTGGCGCAAGGGCATGCTGCCGGCACGACGCTCGGTGAGTGCCACCACAATTTCGTCGACACCCAGGCTGCGCGCGGTTTCGGTCAGGCTTCCCGCGAGAGCAAGCAGCTCATGCGGCTGCACAGAAGGCTCTCGTTCGTTGGGCCCGGCTACATAGCCCACGATATGGGCGTTGGGGTCCGAGGCCTTGAGCGTCTTGCCCACGACCACCGCCGCCGGGCCGACACCAAATATCAGGATGCGTGTCCGCGCGGATGCGGGCACCGAAGAATGCGACATGTATGCGCGCCTCAG
>CAZUKT010000074.1:0-9758 GCA_964620975.1 uncultured Rubrivivax sp.
CGTTGGTGACGTGCGGGATCACCTGTACGGTCTTGCCCAGATAGTCGCCCCGGCGCTCCTTCTGGATGATCCTCTCGTAGATGCGGCCCGAGGTGAGGTTGTTGTTCTTGGTCAGATGGGCGTGGGTAAATCGCTCGTAGTGGCCCAGGTCCAGATCGGTCTCGGCGCCGTCGTCGGTGACGAAGACCTCGCCGTGCTGGAAGGGGCTCATGGTGCCCGGATCCACGTTCAGGTAAGGGTCGAGCTTGATGAGGGTGACCTTGAGGCCACGCGACTCCAGGATGGCTGCCAGCGACGCCGCCGCGATGCCCTTGCCCAGGGAGGACACCACGCCGCCGGTGACGAAAACAAATTTGGTCATTGAAGGCCCGGGGGAAAGCCAAAGTATACCGGCGGGCCCCACACCCAGCACCTTGCGCCGGGCCTCCCGGCCTGCCTTGTGCGGGCTGCTGCAGGGCACTTGCGCTGGCGCATGGCGCACCGCTTTTTCGTCGCGCAACGGCCGCAAAACGCGGCGCCGCTGCCACACACGCCAGGCTGCCGCCGGATGCCTGCGCTACCATCGCCCCGCTTGCACCAGGTGCCCGCTGCCACGTTCGAAGGCTGCGGGTTAAACGGGAAGCCGGTGAGTGGCGGATCAGACCCGCTGCGATTCCGGCGCTGCCCCCGCAACGGTCAGCGAGGAGCTTGTCGCACGACAGCCACTGGGCCACCGGTTCTTGTACCGGCCCCGGGAAGGCGCTGCAGGCCTCCGGCGGCGCCCCCACGGCACCACCGGCACTCGCGAGCCCGGATACCGGCCTTGTGTGATGGGAGCCGGCGTCGCGGAGGGCGGTGCATGTGCAGGGGCTGTGCGGCATGCACACGTCCATCTGCGCTGCGCCTGACCAGCCAACACCCGGCGCATGCAACGCTGGTCCACACGGGGCGTGTGGCTGGAGGTTTCTTGTGACGCTTCGTTTTCAACGGCGCACTGCTGCGGCTGCTGCATTTCTCTTCATTCAGTCCTTGCAAGGCGCGGTGGCGCAGACGGTGGTGGTCACCGGTGCCCGTGAGCCCACGGCGGTAGAACGCCTGGCGGCCGACGTGGCCGTGATTGGCAGCGACACGGTGCGCACCACCACGGCCGATTCACTGGCCGACTTGCTGCGGCGCGAAGCCGGCGTGCAGTTGTCGCGCAGCGGTGGCCCCGGGCAAAGCACCGGCATGCTGCTGCGCGGCACGGCGTCGCGCCAGTCGGTGGTGCTGGTGGACGGTGTGCGCGTGGGTTCGGCCACACTGGGCTATGCATCGCTGGAAGGCCTGGGCCTGGCGCCCGTGGACCGCATTGAAGTGCTGCGCGGCCCGGGCTCCAGCATTTATGGGGCTGACGCGGTGGGCGGTGTGGTCAACGTCATCACCCGCAGTGGCACGGCCGGCATGCAGCTTGACGCACGCCTGGCGGTGGGCGGCTACGACAGCACCGAAGCCGCAGCCAGCGTGCGCGGTGCCGCAGGCGGCTGGGACTACGCGGCCACGCTCTCGGGCGAGCGCAGCAGCGGTGTCTCGGCGCTGCGCCCGAACGACCAGTTTGGCAGCTACAACCCCGACCGCGACGGCACCGCACTGGACGCCGCGCAATTGCGTGTGGGCTTCAAGCCCGCAGCCGGCCACCGTGTGGGCCTGAGTGTGCTGCGCACGGCGCTGAACACGCAGTACGACAGCGCCGAATACGGGCCGCCGAGCTACCTGCCCGACCCGTCGCCCGACTTCCGCACGCACCTGCGCACCACCGTCGCGTCGCTGGACTGGCGCGGCCCGCTGGCACCAGGCCTGCAGGGCAGCGCACGCGCCTCGAGCAGCGTGGACTACGCACACAACGGCGGCAACCAGGTCGACAGTTTCCGCACCACACGCCAGCAAGTGCAGGCCCAGCTGGCGTGGCAGACCGGCGCGGTGGGTCAACTGGTGGCGGCGGTTGAAAATAACGACGACCGCGCCACGTCCACCAGCTATGCCGCCGGTGCGCAACGCCGCAACAGCGCAGTGGCGCTGGAACTCACCGGCAACGCGGGTGCCTTCGGTTGGCAGGGTGACTTGCGGCACGACCGCAGCAACGACTTTGGTGCGGTCACCACCGGCCGGCTGGGCGGTGGCGTGACGCTGGCGCCGGGCTTGCGGCTGCGCGCCCTGGCGGGCAACACCTTCAGCGCACCCAGCTTCAACGACCTGTACTACCCCGGCTACGGCGTGGCCAGGCTCAAGCCCGAACGCGGGCAAAGCCTTGAAGTGGGCCTGAACTGGCGCAGCGCCAGCAGCGAAGCCGCCGCCACGCTGTGGCACAACCGCGTGCGCGGCCTGATCGGCTACGAAAGCAACCCGGCCCAATGCCCGGCCGACCCGAGTTACAGCTTTGGCTGTGCCGGCAACGTCAACCGCGCCCGGCTGCAAGGTGCCACGCTGAGCGGCGCGCACCGGCTGGGCGCCGTCAAGCTCCGTGCGCAGCTGGACCTGCTGCGGGCCAACGACCAGGCCACAGGCCAGCGCCTGCCGCGCCGTGCCGCACACCAAGGCAGCGTGGGTGTTGATTGGGCCGTGGCGAACTGGACGCTGGGTGCCCAGGTGCTGAACGTGGGCGCCCGCCCCGACGGTGGCAAGACATTGGCGGCAGAAACCACCCTGGACCTGAACGCGTTGTGGCGCCTGGCACCGGCGTGGACGCTGCAGGCCAAGCTCGTCAATGCCACCGACCGCGATCTGGAGCCCGCGCGTGACTACCAAGGCCTGGGCCGCCAGGCCTGGCTGGTGTTGCGCTGGGAAACGCAGTGAGCACGGCGGGGCAGGCATGAGCACACGTCGCGCGCTGGCTGCGGTGCTGGCCGCGCTGGCCTGCGCCGGCGTGGCCGGCGCGGCGCTGGCGCAGGCGCCGGCTCGGGACACAACCCCGGGCGCCGTGCAGGTCACCGACGACCGGGGCCGCGTCGTCAAACTGCCGCAGCCGGCGCAGCGCATCGTGTCGCTGCTGCCATCGCTCACTGAAACGGTGTGCGCGCTGCAGGCCTGCCAGCGGCTGGTGGGGGTGGACCGCCACTCCAACTGGCCGGCGTCGCTGCGGCACCTGCCACGGCTGGGTGGGCTGGAAGACTCGCAGATCGAGCGCATTGCGGCGCTCAAGCCCGATCTGGTGCTTGTGGCGGTGTCGGCCCGCGCGGTGGACCGGCTCGAAGCACTGGGCCTGCCCGTGCTGGCACTGGAGCCCGCCAACTGGGCGCAAACGCAGCAGACCATAGCGCGGCTGGCGCTGGTGCTGGGCGACGCGGCTGCTGGCACCGCGCTGGTGGCCGGTGTGCACAGCCGCATTGAAGCGGCAGCAGCCCGCGTGCCGCCCGCGCTGCGCGGCCGGACGGTGTACTTTGAAGTGGCGTCCACGCCCTTTGCGGCCGGCGCGGCGTCATTCGTGGGCGAACTGCTGGCGCGGCTGGGCTTGCGCAACATCGTGCCCAGCGCCATGGGCGCCTTTCCGCAGCTCAACCCTGAATTTGTGGTGCGGTCGCAGCCGGCACTGATCATGGCCACGGCTGCCGGTGTGGCCGAAATGCCCGCCCGCCCGGGCTGGCGGGCGCTGAAGGCCTTGCAGCAGCACCAGACCTGCGGTTTTGCGCCCGGCCCGCACGACACGCTGATGCGCCCCGGGCCGCGCCTGGGCGACGCTGCCGAGGCCATTGTCGATTGCCTGGTGGCGTTGCCGCCGCAGCCACCTCAGCCCCATCCGCCAGCCCTGGATAGCATCAAGCCATGAACAGCACCCCGCTGGCCAACACTGTGGCGCCGGCCACGCCGCGTGGCACCACGCCTGCGGCGCTGGCACTGGCCCTGGGCGCGGCGGCCCTGCTGCTGGCGCTGCTGGGCCTGGCGGCGGGGGCCGAGGGCTGGTCACTCGCCTGGGGCGAAGACGCTGACCTGATCACCGCCATTCGCGCGCCGCGCACGCTGGGCGCCTTGCTGGCCGGCGCCTTGCTCGGCCTGGCCGGGGCGCTGGCGCAAGGCCTTTTTCGCAACCCCTTGGCCGACCCCTACCTGCTGGGCTCGGCCGCCGGCGCCAGCCTGGGCGTGGTGCTGGTGCTGGCCGCAGGCGGCCTGCTGGGGCGCGAACTGGGCCTGGCCGCCAGCGGCTTGCTGTTGCGCCTGGGGCTGGTGGGCGCGGCCTTTGCCGGTGCGCTGCTGGGCATGGCCCTGACGCTGATGCTGGCGCGTGGCGCCGGCCGGCCCATGGTGCTGCTGCTGGCGGGTGTGGTGGTGGGCGTGTTGCTGACGGCGCTGTCGGACCTGGTGATCCTGCTTTCTCCAGAAGCCTTGCGGGGCAAGCAGGTGTTTTTGCTGGGTACCACCAGCTTTCTGGGCTGGCCCAGCGTGTGGGCGCTGGGTTTGGCACTTTTGCTGACGCTGCCACTGGCCACACGCCTGGCCGGCGCGCTGGACGCGTTGGTGCTGGGCGAAGCCAGCGCCGCCAGCCTGGGCCTGCCGCTGCCGCAATTGCGCTTGGGTCTGGTAGCGCTGATGGCGCTGGCCACTGGCACCGCCGTGGCGCAGGCCGGGCTGGTGGCGTTTGTGGGCCTGGTGGCGCCGCACCTCGTGCGCCGCCTGGTGGTGGTGCGGCACGGGGCGCTGCTGGCGCTTTCAGCGCTGGCCGGCGGCGTGCTGCTGCTGGCCGCCGACGTCGCCGCGCGCAGCGTCATCGCCCCCATGGAATTGCCGGTGGGTGTGCTTACGGCCGTATTGGGCGGCATCTACCTGCTCATGCTGCTGCGCCGGCGGTTTGTTCACTGATGGTGCCGCTGCAGGCACGTGGCCTTTGCCTGAGGCTGGGTTCGCAGCGCGTGGTGGACGCGGTGTCGCTGGACCTGCGGGCGCAAGAATGGACCGCCATCGTGGGCCCCAACGGCGCTGGCAAGAGCAGCCTGCTGCAACTGCTGGCCGGCCTGCGCACGGCCGATGCCGGCCAGGTGCATCTGCAAGGCCGCCTGCTGCAAGCCTGGCCTGCGCGTGAACGGGCGCAGCGCCTGGCCTGGCTGGCCCAGCAGGGCGAAGCCGAAGGCGACATTGCCGCCCGCGACGTGGTGCGCCTGGCGCGCCTGCCACGCCACGGCCTGCTGGGTGCGCCCGATGCCGCCGACGAAGCCGCCGTCAGCGCCGCCATGCTGGAAACTGCCTGTGCCGAGTTTGCTGCGCGGCGCCTGAACGAACTGTCGGGCGGTGAACGCCAGCGTGTGCTGTTGGCGCGTGCGTTGGCCGTGGGTGCGCCCGTGCTGCTGCTGGACGAGCCCACCACGCACCTGGACGCGCCGCACCAGCGTGACCTGGTGCGCAGCCTGGTGGCACGCGCTCGGGGTGGTGCGGCGGTGCTGGCGGTGTTGCACGACCTGAACCTGGCGCTGGCCGCCGACCGTGTGCTGGTGATGAACCAGGGCCACCTCGTGGCCGATGGCCCGCCCTGCGACGCCGCCTTGCGTGCCGCCCTGGTGGCGGTGTTTGGTGGCGCCTTCAGCATTGAAGGGCTCAATACACCCGGCGGCCCGCGCTGGGTGGCGCTGCCGTCCTTGTGAAACCTTGCCACCGACCATGAACACCGGCCCGCAGCGCATCGTCTGCCTCACCGAGGAAACCACCGAATGGCTGTACCTGCTGGGCGAAGACGCACGCGTCGTGGGCATCAGTGGCTACACCGTGCGGCCCAAGCGGGCGCGCGCCGAGAAACCACGCATCAGCGCGTTTCTGGACGGCAAGATCGACAAGATCGTGGCCTTGCAGCCCGACCTCGTCATCGGCTTCAGCGACATGCAGGCCGTGTTGGCCGACAAGCTCATCCGCGCCGGGCTGAACGTGCTCGTCACCAACCAGCGCAGCGTGGCCGAGATCTTTGCCACCCTGCGGCTGGTGGCGGGCCTGGTGGGCGCGCAAGAACGTGCCGAGGTCTGGATCGCACAGTGCCAGCTGCGCCACGCGCAAATGGCCGCCACCGCAGCCACCTGGCCGTGCCGGCCCCGTGTCTACTTTGAAGAGTGGGACGAACCCATGATCAGCGCCATTCAGTGGGTGTCGCAGTTGCTGGGCCTGGCCGGTGGCGACGACGTGTTCCCCGAGCTGGCCGTGCAGCGCATGGGCCGCGACCGTGTCATTGCCGACACGCTGGAGCCCGCACGCCGGGCGCCCGACCTGATCATTGGTTCATGGTGCGGCAAGAAGTTCAGGGCCGAGAAAGTGGCCGCACGCACGGGCTGGGCCGATGTGCCCGCCGTGCGCAACGGGCGGCTGCATGAAATCAAGTCCTGCGACATCCTGCAGCCAGGCCCTGCGGCCCTGACCGACGGGCTGGAGCAACTGCACCGCATTTGCGCCGGCTTTGCTGCCGCCACCTCAGGCGCTACCCTAACGCCATGAATGAGCTGACACCCATAGAACTTGCGGCGCGTGTGCGCCACTGCATTGACCACAAGACCAAACCGCTGGGCGCGCTGGGCCGCATCGAGTCGCTGGCGCTGCACATTGCGCTGGCGCAAGGCAGTGCCACGCCGTGCCTGCGCCAACCGCAGATGGTGGTGTTTGCGGCCGACCACGGCATCGCGGCCCAGGCTGTCAGCGCCTACCCGGCCGAAGTCACGGCGCAGATGGTGGCCAACATGCTGGCCGGCGGCGCGGCCGTGTCGGTGCTGGCGCGCCAACACGGCCTGGCGCTCACCGTGGTGGACTGCGGCGTGGCGGTGGACCTGCCGCCGCACCCGCAGCTGGTCGTGGCCAAGGTGCGCGCTGGCACGGCCGACAGCAGCCAGCAGCCGGCCATGTCCGACGCCGAATGCCAGGCCGCGATGCAACACGGCGTGGCGCTGGTGCGGCGCCTGCCTGGCAACGTGCTGCTGCTGGGTGAGATGGGCATTGGCAACAGTTCGGCCGCTGCGCTGCTGATGTGCCGCTTCACGGGCCTGCCCCTGGAAGCCTGCACCGGCAGGGGAACGGGTCTGGACGACGCCGGCCTGGAGCACAAGCTGGCCGTGTTGCGCCGTTCACTGGCCCGCCACGGCGCGGCCAAGGAGCCGCTGCAGGTGCTGGCGGCCATGGGCGGGCTGGAAATAGCCGCCATGGCCGGCGCCGTGATGCAGGCCGTGCAAGAGCGCCGCCTGGTGGTGGTGGACGGCTTCATCACCACCGCCGCCGTGGCGGTGGCGGCGGCGCTGCAACCGGGCGTGGTGGCAGGCTGCGTGTTTGCCCACAGCTCGGCCGAAAGTGGCCATGCACGCTGGCTGGTGGCGCTCGGTGCGCGGCCGCTGCTGCAACTGGGTTTGCGCCTGGGTGAGGGCTCGGGCGCGGCCCTGGCCTGGCCCATCATCAAGTCGGCCGAATTGCTGTTGGCCGAGATGGCCAGTTTTGACGGCGCCGGTGTGTCGGGGGCGGGGGCGGCTGCAGAGTCCACCGATGCCAACGCGGCCGAGTTGCCTGTGGGCGACGGCCTCGGCACCTTGGGCTGACCGGCCGCAGCGCTGCGCTTCTGAGCATGTGGCACGAGATCCGCCTCTTCTTCATCGCACTGCAGTTCCTGACCCGCGTGCCGGTGCCACGCTGGGTGGGCTGGCAGCCTGAATGGCTGCACCACAGCGCGCGGCACTTTGCGGCCGTGGGCCTGGTGGTGGGCGGCGCGGGCGCGCTGGTGCTGTGGGCCGCCGCCCACCTGTGGCCGGCGCTGGTGGCCGTGCTGCTGTGCATGGCCGCCACGGTGTGGATCACGGGCGCCTTCCATGAAGACGGCCTGGCCGACACCTGCGACGGCCTGGGCGGCGCCGTGACGCGTGAACGTGCGCTGGCCATCATGAAGGACTCGCGCCTGGGCACCTACGGCGCGGTGGGCCTGTTGCTGGTGCTGGCGCTGAAGGCGGCGGCACTGCACGCGCTGGCCACACGCGACCTGGGTGCCACGCTGGCTGCGTTGCCGCTGGCGCATGCGTGGTCACGCGGCGCCACGGTGGGCCTGCTGCGGCTGCTGCCCTACGGCGGTGATGTGGAGCACGCCAAGGCCAAGCCGCTGGCCCAGCAGGTGGACGGCCTGGGGCTGGTTGTGGCCTTGATGTGGTGTGTGCTGGCGGCCGCTGTGGCCAGCGTGTTGGTGGCGCCGCCGGTGTTGCTGGCGGCCGCCGGTGCCGTGGTGGGGGTGACGCTCTTCATGGCACGCTGGCTGCAGCAACGCCTGGGCGGCTACACGGGTGACGCGTTGGGCGCCACGCAGCAGTTCAGTGAGCTGGCGGTGTACCTGGCGGTGCTGGCCATGTTGGCCCGGGGCTGAGCCACCGTGCTGCAGCCGCAGGTGGACTTGTGGTGCTGGCGGCATCCCAAAGCGCGAAATGCGGCCGGGCGCTGCGTCGGCCGCACCGACCTGGCCGTGGACCCGCGCAAGGCCAAGCGGCTGGCGCACCGCATCCGCCGCACGGCACGGCAGCACGGCCTGCCGCATGTGGTGTGGGTGTCGACGCTGCGTCGCGCGGCCGACGTGGGTGCCTGGCTGCGACGCTGGGGCTGGGTGCTGCGCATCGATGCGCGTTTGTGCGAGATGGACTTTGGCCACTGGGACGGCCGCGCGTGGGCCGACATTGCCTGGGCCGAGGTCGCGGCCTGGCAGGCCGATCTGCTGCACCACGCCCCCGGCTGCGGCGAATCGCTGGCGCAGTTGGCGCAGCGTGTGTTTGTTTTTGCGGCCGAAGCCCAGGTGGGCGGCACGCCGCGGCTGCTTGTCACGCACGGGGGCTGGCTCAATGTGGGGCTGCATGTGCCAGCGGGCTGCAGCCGCATCGACGCTGCCACCTGGCCCGCCGCGCCCCGCCACGGCAGCCTGAGCAGGCTTGCGGGAGCGACTTGAAAGGGGTGGCACGCTGTTGATCGCGGCACGCTGCGTTTGGGCGCCAAGCGGCGGCGCTCCATCGCAAACCCATGGCAACGCGAGGGCGCGGCGGGCACATTCGCAGCATCGAATTCCCGCCCACCCAAGGAGCCCACCATGCAACAACGCCTTGTCGCCCGCACCCTGTCACTGTGCCTGGCTGCCACGCTCACGCTGGCCATGTTGGGGGGCATTCACCAACTTGCGCAGCCCGATGAAGCCGCGCCGCAGTGGGCGCAACAAACGCCACTGCGCGCCTGAGCAGCCCCATGAAAGTACTGCTGTTTTTCATTGGCTGGTGCCTGCTCTTTGTGCTGAGCTGGCCCATCGCCTTGCTGGCGCTGGTGCTGGCGCCGCTGGTGTGGCTGCTGTCGCTGCCGTTGCGGCTGATCGGCTTCACACTGCACGCGGTGTTTGCCTTGCTGCACAGCATCTTGCTGCTGCCCGCGCGGCTGCTGGGCTGGCGCGGCTGAAGGGCCCCGGCGCCGAACTGCATGCCAAAATCTCCCCACCGCACGCGAGGACACACGCAAGGACAAGACGTGCGCCCAGGGAGATTGCATGAACCTCATCCACGCCGTTGCGGCAGTGCCCGCCCTGCTGGCCCTGCTGCTGGCTTTGCACCTGCCGCTGGTGCACGCGGCCGAGCCCGCCGCCAGCGCCGAACAAAAGGTATTTGACGAAGCCCGCCAGGCCGCGCTCAGTGGCCCGGTGGACGTGCCGCTGGCCACGCAGGCCGTGCTCAAGCTGCCCGCCGGCCATGCGTTTGTGCCGCAGCCCCATGCCACCCGCATGCTCAACGCCATGGGCAACCCAGGCAATGATTCGCGGCTGCAGGGCCTGATCTTTCCCAGCGCTG
>CAZUKT010000074.1:9768-12620 GCA_964620975.1 uncultured Rubrivivax sp.
ACGGTGCGCCATGAAGATTCAGGCCACATCAAGGACGACGACGCCCGCGACTGGAATGCAGATGAACTGCTGCAGAGTTACCGCGACGGCACCGCAGCCGCCAACGAAGAACGCCAGAAGATGGGCGTGCCGGACCTGGAAATCCTGGGCTGGGCTGAAAAACCTGCCTATGACGCCAGCACGCACCGCCTGGTGTGGGCCATGTCGTCGCGGCAAAAGGGCGCCCCCGCGAATGAGCCGCAGGGCGTCAACTACAACACCTATGTGCTGGGGCGCGAAGGCTATTTCTCGCTCAACCTCGTCACTGGCCTGGCCGAATTGCCACAGCACAAGGACGCCGCGTTGGCCATGCTGGAGGCGTTGAAGTTTGACGAAGGCAAGCGCTACGCCGACTACAACGCCAGCACCGACCGCACGGCCGAATACGGCTTGGCCGCGCTGGTGGTGGGTGTGGCGGCCAAGAAGCTGGGTTTCCTGGCGCTGGCCGCCGTGTTCTTTGCCAAGTTTGCCAAGGTGGGGCTGGTGGCCCTGGCCCTGGTGGGCGCGGGCGCGGCCAAGATATTCAAGCGCCGCAAACAAGCGGCTGAGGCAAGCGCCGGGACACAAGCTGTGAAAGCCCCGGAGCAGGCTGGCGATGCGCCACCGCCGCAAGCCTGATGGCCGAGCCGTGCCGCGTGCTGACCTGAAACCGCAGCGCCGCCCACAGTGATCAAACTGCTGCTTTTGCTGCTGTCAGGCGCCAAGCTCGGCAAGATAGCGCTCACTGGCGGCACCATGCTGATTTCGGTGGTGGTGTACGCCTGGATCTTTGGCTGGAAGTACGCCGTGGGTTTTGTGGCCCTGCTCTTTGTGCACGAGATGGGCCACTACATGGCGGCCCGCAAGCGTGGCCTGCCGGTGGGGGCGCCCACCTTCATCCCGTTTGTGGGCGCGTGGATCGAGCTGAAGCAGATGCCGCACGACGCCGAGACCGAGGCCTTTGTGGGCCTGGGCGGGCCACTGCTGGGCACGGTGGGCGCGCTGGCCTGCTACTTCTGGGCGCGTGAGTCGGGTGCCACCTGGCTGCTGGCCGTGTCCTACGCGGGTTTCTTTCTCAACCTCTTCAACATGATCCCGCTGTCACCTTTTGATGGCGGGCGCATCACGGCCGTGTTGTCACCTCGGATCTGGCTGCTGGGCGTGCCGGTGCTGGGCGCGCTGTTTTACTGGCGACCCAGCCCCATGCTGCTGCTGATGGCCCTGATGGCCGCGCCGCAAGTGTGGAAGGCCATCAAGTTCCGCCGCGACAGCGAAGAGGGCCAGGGCTACTACGCGGTGTCGAATGCCGTGAAGTGGGAGTACGGGCTGCTCTACATCGGCCTGCTGGGGTTTCTGGCGGTGATGACCTACGACGTGCATGAACTGCTGCAGGGCCAGCGCGCGGTGCGCGGCGGGTGAGGCAGCCTCAGCTGCGCAGGTGGCAGGCCACCGCGTGCCCTTCGCCCACCGTCTTGAGCACCGGTTTTTCCTTGTCGCACAAGCCCTTTTGCGCGATCGGGCAGCGTGTGTGAAAGTGGCAGCCGGGCGGCGGGTGGATGGGGCTGGGCACGTCACCTTGCAGGTGCACACGCGTGCGCTTGATGCTGGGGTCAGGGATGGGCACTGCAGCCAGCAACGCCTCGGTGTAGGGGTGGCGCGGCTCGGTGTACAGCGCCTTGGCGGGTGCGATCTCCACGATGCGGCCCAGGTACATCACGGCCACGCGGTGGCTGATGTGTTCCACCACACTGAGGTCGTGCGCGATGAAGATGTAGGTGAGCTTGAATTGCTCACGCAAGTCTTCCAGCAGGTTGATGACCTGGGCCTGTATCGACACGTCCAGCGCGCTCACGGCTTCGTCGCAGACGATGAGCTTGGGGCTCACCGCCAGCGCACGGGCAATGCCGATGCGCTGGCGCTGTCCGCCTGAAAACTCATGCGGATAACGCCGCATGTGGTCGGCGTTCAAGCCCACGGTCTCCAGCAACTGCACCACACGTTCTTCGTGTTCGCGCGCCGTCTTGGCCAGCTTGTGGATGGTGAGCGCTTCACCCACGATGGCACCCACCGTCATGCGCGGGTTGAGGCTGGCGTAGGGGTCTTGAAAGATGATCTGCATGTCACGCGCCAGCGCACGCAGCTCGGTCTTGTTGGCGGTGGTGACGTTCTGCCCGTTGAACCACACCTCGCCCGAGCTGGGCTCGATCAGGCGCAGGATGCAGCGGCCGGTGGTGCTTTTGCCGCAGCCGCTTTCGCCCACCACGCCCAGTGTTTCGCCGGCCGCCAGGTCAAAGCTCACGCCGTCTACCGCATGCACGTGGTCCACGGTGCGGCCCAGCAGGCCACCCTTGATCGGGAAGTGCTTGACGAGGTTCTGGACCCTGAGCAGTGGCGCGTTCATGCCAGCGCGCTTTCCAGGATGCAGGCCACTTTGTGGCCCCCACCCACATCGCGCAGCGGTGGCGTGGCCACGCTGCAGGCCGGCATGACGTGTTTGCAGCGTGACG
The DNA here is from genome assembly GCA_964620975.1 of uncultured Rubrivivax sp. Taxonomy (GTDB): domain Bacteria; phylum Pseudomonadota; class Gammaproteobacteria; order Burkholderiales; family Burkholderiaceae_C; genus Rubrivivax. The sequence continues at coordinate 12,294 of CAZUKT010000074.1, forward strand.
CAAAACGGCAGCCCGGCGCCGGGTTGATGAGCTTGGGCACGCTGCCGGCAATGGCCTCCAGCCGCACCTTGTGCGTGGCCGCGGTGTCGATGCGCGGAATGCTGCGGATCAGCCCCTGCGTGTAGGGGTGGCGTGGGTGCGCAAAGAGCTTGCCCACGGGCGCTTCTTCCACCACCTGGCCGGCGTACATCACCACCACACGTTGCGCGGTTTCAGCCACCACGCCCATGGCATGGGTGATCAGCATCACGGCCATGCCCAGGCGGTCTTTCAGCTCGGCCATCAGGTCAAGAATCTGCGCCTGGATGGTCACGTCCAGTGCCGTGG